>DATDLA010000204.1:0-6040 GCA_036519535.1 Methyloceanibacter sp. | reverse complement strand
AGGCCTGCGAGCGAGGGAACCCACTTATGGCGAGATCCGGACTCGGTGTTGCGGCTGCGCTCCTTTGCTGCGCGGGTTTCGTCGAGCCGGCGCCTGCCTGCGAGGGAACCCAGGTCGTTTTCGAGGACAAGTTCACCGATGACGCCGGCGGCTGGGCGATCAACCAGGACGTCGAGGTGAAGGACGGAAGCTTCACCTTCAGGCTCCCGCCCGACGCCATGCAGTCCGACCTCAATGTCACCTACACCGTCGATGACGCCGACATTTGCTCTGAGACGGTGTGGCCTGATGGCGGCTCGACCATCCTCGGCGCCGGGCTTCTGTTCTGGGGCGAGGACAACAGGAACTATCTGCAGTTCGGCGTTCTGAACAACGGCAAGTTCTGGATCGCGCGGCGCCAGGACGGCAAATGGTACACCATCGTCGAGAACGTCGATTCAAGCGCCATCAAGGTGAAGCCCGGCGAGTCGAATACGCTCAGGGTCAAGTCGAGCGGCGGCGTTGCGACCTTCTTCATCAACGGGACCAAGGTGCGCGATCTGCGCGGTCAGGCGCCGAAGGGCGGCTGGCGCTTCGGGCTCTCCGGCGACAATTTCGACAAGGCGAAGGACGCCCGCGTGGTGTTCAGAAGCGTGAAGGTCACCGACTGACCATCGCTCAGCGGTCTTCGCTGAGCAGCTTCGCCGCCTCGATCGAGAAATAGCTGAGGACGGCGTCGGCGCCGGCGCGCTTGAACGCCATCAAGCTTTCCAGGATGACGCGCTCCCGGTCGATCCAGCCGCGCTCCGCCGCGGCCACGATCATCGCGTATTCGCCCGAGGTCTGATAGACGAAGGTCGGCACGTGGAAGGCATCCTTCACCCGGCGCACGATGTCGAGATAGGGCATGCCGGGCTTCACCATCACCATGTCGGCGCCCTCGGCGATGTCCTGGCCGACCTCGCGCAGCGCCTCCTCGGTGTTCGCGGGGTCCATCTGATAGGTCCTCTTGTCGCCACGGAGCATCGCCCCAGAGCCCACCGCATCGCGGAACGGCCCGTAGAACGCCGAGGCATATTTCGCAGCATAGGCGAGGAGCTGCGTGTGGGTGAAGCCGTTCGCCTCCAGCGCCTCCCTGATCGCGCCGATGCGGCCGTCCATCATGTCGGAGGGCGCGAGGATATCGCAGCCGGCCTCGGCCTGGTTCAGCGCCTGCCGCACCAAAACCTCGACGGTGCGGTCGTTGCCGACCTCGCCCTCGACGAGGAGCCCGTCATGGCCGTGGCTGGTATAGGGGTCGAGCGCCACGTCGCAGATCACCCCGATGTCGCCAACGCTTGTCTTGATGGCGCGGACGGCGCGGCAGACGAGGTTGTTCGGGTTGAGAGCCTCGCTCGCCTGCTCATCGCGGAGCGAAGGATCGGTGTAGGGGAAGAGCGCGACGGCCGGCAATTTGAGCCCGGCGGCGGTCTCGGCGGCCTTGACGGCGAGGTCGATGGAGAGCCGCTCCACGCCAGGCATGCTCGCGACCTGCGAGCGCTCGTTCTTCCCTTCGATGACAAAGATCGGCCAGATCAGATCGTCGGCCGACAACGTCGTCTCGCGCACCAGGCGCCGCGACCAGTCCGACCGGCGGTTGCGCCGCAGTCGCGTGGCCGGGAAGCCTGCCTCCGGCGTGGCGGGCGTCTTGCCGCGTGCGCGCTTGATGCGCTCGGTGCGCAGGGCGACGGTTTTCTCTCTTGGTGCGGACATGAGCCGATCGATCTCACACGCCTTTGAGGTGCCGGCAAGCTAGCACCTGGCGTGGCAACGGGCCAGCAAACCCCTAATTATGGTTTTGGGGTAGCGAACGCTACTCGCAGAAGCCCTTGCGCCGCTTCTTCATGTCGAGGTGGAAATGGTTCTTGTGGGCGGCATTGGCCTCAGGCCCGAGCACGGTGCCGAAGCGGCGGCAGGCGTCCTCGTGCAGATAGATCACGAATTGAGCTTTGGGGTCAGGCTCCGGCTCCTTTGCCACGGGGGGCGGTGAGGGTGGCGCGGCAGGTTCAGCCTTCGCCGAGGTGACAGCACTGGTCTTGGTTAGCTTTGCCGTCTTGCCGTCAGGCGCGGGCTTCGACGCCGTGGCGCTCTTCTTGTCCTCGGGCGCGCGGTTCGGATTGGCGTCTGGCGGAGGGGGAGGCTCCACCACTTTTGGCCAGTCGTTCAGAATCGTGATGCGCTCGCCGTTGGCAAGGACGAACTCGGCCACGTCGAGCGCATTGGCAAGCGCATGCTCGCTTAACGGCGTGGTGCCACCACCGTAGCGATTGCGGCAGACATAGGAGCTCGCGTTCTGGATCTTGATCACCGTCGAGCCGAACAGTTTCTTCGCTTCTGGCTGAACGGTGTCGCGCAGCCATTCGCCGAGCACATCGGCCATCGGGCAGCTGAGCGTCGCCGGCGGATTGATCGTCACTTTGGGGTCGGTGCCGACCGCGCGCAACAGGACCGGCGCCGGCGTCCCGCAAATGCCTTCCTTGATGGGCGGCAGAACCTCGTAGTCGAGCGGATCTCCGGTGAGCAATTTCTTGCAGATCGCTCTTGCGTCTTCGATCTCGGTTTCGGTCCAGGGCACCGTGGGAAGCTCGCCCGGAAGCGGCGGCGGCGGAGGCTTCACCGGAGCCGCAACCGGCGCTGTCTGCCGCAGCGGATTGCGATCGGGCAAGGGCGGGGCGGCGTCGGCTTGCGCCATTGCGATAAGCGGATTGCGGTCCGGCAAGGGCGGTGCGGCACCGGTCTTAGCCGTGGCGATGAGCGGCGGCGCGCAACCGCAAAGCGCAACAAGGGCAAGGATTCGAAGCCTCATTCCGGTACGATCCAACATCCGTCGGCTTGTGGTCTCCAAGATTGGATGCTAGCAGCCCGCGGGCGCCCCTTGAGGGGCATACACGAATTCCTGCAAAGGGAACATGCATCGTGGGCGAGCCGCTCGGCATCGAGTTTAGCGAGCAAGACCGCGCGGGCATCGTGACGCTGAACCGGCCCACGCGATTAAACGCGCTGAGCCGCGAAATGTTCGACGCGCTGAGCGAGCAGTACCGGCGCTGGGCGCCTAATCCTCACATCTATGGCGTGGTGATGGAGTCGACCCATCCCACTGTGTTCTGCAGCGGTGGCGATCTCAAGGTCTTGCACCAATGGATCGAGCAGGGCGCGCTCGACACCATCCGCGCCTTCTACCATGCGGCTTACACCCATTGCTGGGAGTTGGAGAAATTCATCAGGCCGAACGTGCCGCTCATCAATGGCCTTCTGCTCGGCGGCGGCATCGGCATCACGCTGTACGGAACCCATTGCGTGGCCGGCGAAGGCTACAAGGCGGCCATGCCGCAGGTCGGCATCGGCTTCCTGCCGGATATCGGCGGCACGTACTTCCTCTCGCGGCTGGACAATCATACTGGGCTTTATCTCGCGCTCACCGGCCGCGCCATCGGCCCCGCCGATGCCTATCGCCTGCGCCTGATCAGCCACTACATCCCGTCCGCGCATTTTCATGTCATCAAGGACGCGGTGAGCGACAACCACCCGATCGATCGCTTGCTCGATGGCCTTCATCGCGATCCCGGGGAAGGGGAGCTCGCGAGACTAACGCCTGCCATCCATCGCATCTTCGGGGCATCCTCGGTCGAGGAAATCCTGGACCGGCTCGACGCCGAGCAAGGGCAGGATGAAGCCTGGGCCAAGGCCACCGCGGCCGAGATCCGCAAGAAATCGCCGACCTCGCTGAAAGTCGCCTTCGCGCAAATGCGGCGGGGCAAGACGCTGAGCCTCGCCGATGCGTTGCGTTTGGAGTTTGGTCTCGCCTCTCAGCTGATTGCGCGCCCGGACTATGGCGAGGGCATCAAGTCGCGCATTGTCGGCAAAGGCAGCGAGCCAAGCTGGCGCCCCGCGACACTTTCCGAGGTTGACGACGCCGAAATTGAGAGCCTCTTTGCAAAGGCGCCGGACGGCGAATTGCAGCTCGACGACCGCCGTTGAACCGGTTGCACTACCCCGACAAGTAATCTAAACTTAATGACGGTATTTCACGCAATCTTAAGCGTCCTGGTTAAGCGGATTTTAGGTCGACATGCCTATAGTTCTCGATAAGTTGGGGATTAACAACAACTACGAGGGTAGGCGATGAGTGTGGCCCTGAATATAGGGACTCGTACGAACGCAGAGCAGCCAGAAGATCTCAAGGGTCGCTATTTGGTATCCTTGAAGCTCATTGAGCGTCTGCATCGATTGCTTCTTGATGTCATCAAGGATGAGTTCGAACGCTTGGGCCGTTCCGACGTGAACAGCGTGCAAGCGCTGCTCTTGTACAATATCGGCGACGCCGAGCTTACGGCGGGAGAACTGACCAGCCGCGGTTATTATCTCGGCTCGAACGTCTCCTACAACCTGAAGAAGCTGGTTGAGTCCGGTTATATCAACCACCAGCGGTCCAGTACCGACCGTCGGTCGGTGCGCGTACGGCTGACCAATAAGGGGCGCGAGGTCTGCAACGTGGTGAGCGCGCTCTACCAGCGTCAGCTCAAGTCCCTGCAGCAGGTCGGCGGCATCGAGAGCAGCGATCTGGAAACGCTCAACAAATCGCTGATCCGGCTTAAGCGGTTCTGGACCGATCAGATCCGCTACCAGCTTTAGCAAGCGAAATCCGCGACCAGCCCCGGTGAAATCCTCGCCGGGTCAGGTTTTTCTTGAGGCGCCAAGCCCAAAAACGCCCAATTCGGCGTTTACCCCTTGATCGTCGGCCCACCCTGCCTCATCCTTAGAGTGCAGTTGTGGGCTCGGCTGCGGAGGGGAATCATCGTCTTACCCTTTTGTCCTTACGGCCATTCTCTCGGTCGCTCGCTGAAACTTCCGGGGGACTTGCCGATCGATGCGACGGGTGGGGCTTTGCTTGCTCTGGGACGGGATAGAGTAGCAAAGGCAAAGCGCCGATAGCCTAGAAGTGGCGCGACGCCGCGAAAGACGGGAGCGGCATATGGCAATTTGGACAGGCTTCGCAAGGACGGCCGCTTTTTGCGCGACGCTCGCCTTGGCTCCCGGGCTGCTCATTGCCACCAGCCACAAAGCTGACGCCGGCATCTTTTCCTGGCTCGGCGGCCGAAACCAGAACAACGGCGACGGCTATCAGCAAGCCAATCCTAATGGCGGCGGGCTTTTCGGCGGCCGAGGCGGCGGCGGGATATTCCAGCCTGCGCCGCAAGCCCCGCAGTCAGGCGCTTTCCATGGCGACGAGCTTCCACCCGAGGAAGGCACCGCCGCGACCAGGCAATGGATCACCAATCCTGCGCTTGGCACGCCGACGCTGTCGACGCGCAACATCGAGGCGACCAAGGCCGCGATCCAGCATTACCAGGGCATCGTGGCGCAAGGCGGCTGGCCGACCGTTCCGGCCTACGCCATGAAGCCTGGCTCCCACGGAGAGCCCGTCCAGATCTTGCATCGGCGGCTTGAGATCAGCGGCGATCTCGTCGGGCAGAGCATCCCCGACGAATACGATGAGGCGCTGACCCAAGCCGTGCGCAAATTCCAGTCGCGCCACGCCCTGCCGCCGACCGGCACCATCGACCGGGCCACTATCGACGTGATGAACGTGCCGGCGAGCGTTCGGCTGGCTCAGCTCCAGTCCAATCTGAAGAGGCTGCAGACCTTGGCGCCGGCTGCGGCCAACCGCTACGTCACAGTCAACATTCCGGCCGCGCAGGTTGAAGCTGTCGAGGGCGGTCAGGTGGCCCAGCGCCATGCTGCCGTGGTCGGCAAGTTCGAGCGCCAGACGCCCGAGCTCTCGAGCAAGATCATGGAGATCAACTTCAATCCCTATTGGTACGTGCCGCGCAGCATCGTCTACAAGGACCTCGTGCCGAAGGCCCGCGAATTCGCCCAGCGGGGCCAGGACATGCTCGCGGCTTACCATATGGAGGCGTTCGACGCCTCTGGCGCGCCGCTCGACTCGCGCTCGATCAATTGGTCTGGCGATGCGGTCTACGGCTACAACTACCGCCAGCTTCCCTGGGCGGAGAATTCCCTC
>DATDLA010000203.1:0-5418 GCA_036519535.1 Methyloceanibacter sp. | reverse complement strand
CGAGCTGACCGTGGTCAAGCGGAGCGGCCGGCGCATGCCCTTCGACCGCGACAAGCTGATGCGCTCGGTGCAGATCGCCTTGCGCAAGCGCCCCGTGGACCCCGAGCGGGTCGAGCGCATGGTGAGCGGCATCGTGCGGCGCCTGGAGAACATGGGCGAGAACGACATTCAGTCGCAGACCATCGGCAGGCTGGTGATGGAGGCCTTGAAAGCTCTCGACGACGTGGCCTATGTGCGCTTTGCCTCGGTCTACAAGAACTTCCGCGAGGCCAAGGACTTCGAGGCCTTGCTCGGCGAGCTTGCCGGCGGCGAGACCGCCGAAGAAACCGCTTCTGCCGACGATTAGCGTCGCTACACCAACGGCACATGAGAGATAACGACGAGTCCCATATGGCGCAAGCCTTGGCGCTTGCCAGGCGCGGTCTTGGCACCACCTGGCCGAACCCGTCGGTCGGCTGCGTGGTGGTGAGTGCCTCCGGCGAGATCGTCGGCCGCGGGGTTACGGCGCCTGGCGGGCGCCCCCATGCCGAGGCGATCGCCTTGGACCGCGCCGGGCGCTCTGCCGCCGACGCAACCCTCTATGTGACACTCGAGCCTTGCGCCCATGAGGGCAGGGGAACGGCCTGCGCCGACGCCATCGTCGCGGCGGCCCCTGCGCGTGTTGTGGTCGCCATGGGCGATCCCGATCCTCGCACCGCGGGCGACGGCATTGCGCGGCTCCGCGCTGCCGGCATAGAGGTGACGGACGGCGTGCTTCACGATGAGGCCTGCGAGGTCACGCTCGGCCACGTGCTCAGGGTCACCGAGGGGCGCCCCGCGGTCACCTTGAAGCTCGCACTCGGCAGCGATGGCCTCGTGCCGCGCGGCGAAAGAGGCACGCCGACTTGGATCACCGGAGATCTGGCGCGCGCCCATGCCCATCTCTTGCGCGCCCGCAGCGACGCCATTCTGGTTGGCCGCGGCACCGTGGTGGCTGACAATCCGAGTCTCACCTGCCGGCTTCCCGGCATGGAATGCCGCTCACCGGTGCGGGTGATCCTCGACCGCCGCCTGCGCACGCCGACCGACGCGTGCTTGTTCGAGGACGAGATGGTGCCGGTGTGGTTCATCTGCGCGCGCGATGAGATGGAGCCCAACGCCGCAGCCCTCCATGCCCTCCAGGAGCGCGGCGCCGAGATCATCCCCGTGACCATCGATGCTCACGGCCTCCCCGCCATCAAGGAGGCCCTGGATCAACTCGCCAGGCGCGGCATCACCCGTCTCCTCGTCGAAGGCGGCCCCTCGGTCGCGCACGTTTTCCTCGACGGCGACCTCGTCGACGAGGCCGTCATTTACCAAGGCTCCTCGCCCGCCGGCAGCGACGGCCTGCTCCCCTTTGTCAGCGAAGGGCTTGATCGACTCACCAAGAGCGGCCATTTCACGCCCACCCACACACGGACCTTCGGGCCAGACCGCATGACCTGGTGGCAGAGGCAGAAGAGATGTTCACCGGCATTGTTACCGACATAGGCACGGTTGCCGCGCGCGACCGCACCAAGCTCAAGATCGCCAGCCACTTTGAACCTGCGAGCATGGCTTTGGGCGCGTCCATCGCCTGCGACGGCTGCTGCCTTACGGTGACCCGCGTCAACGAAGGCGCCGATGGCGGCGTCATGTTCGAGGTCGATGTCTCCAACGAAACCGCCGCCCGCACCACGCTTGGGCGTTGGAAACAAGGCAGCCGTATCAATCTCGAGCGCTCGCTGACCTTCGGCTCCGAGCTTGGCGGTCATCTGATGACCGGTCACATCGACGGGTTGGCCCGCGTCAAGGAAATGAACCCGGACGGTGACAGCGTCAGATTCGTGCTCGACGCGCCGGCGGAATTCGCCCCGTTTATCGCGCCCAAAGGCTCGGTGGCTCTCAACGGTGTGTCGCTCACGGTAAACGAGGTAGACGGCACCCGCTTCGGCGTTAACATCATCCCCTACACCTTGGCCCAGACCACATGGGGAGACCGCAAGCCCGGCGATCTGATAAACCTTGAGGTGGATTTGCTCGCGCGCTACGTCGAGCGCATAGCGGCAGGCCGCTTGGCGGCAAGCCGCGCCGTGTCGGAACAGGATCGGTAACAGTGAATATTGTGAGCCACACGCGCCATCACCCGGCACTCTCCCCCATCGAGGAGGTCATCGAGGACGCCCGCAATGGCCGCATGTTCATTCTCGTCGATGCCAAGGAGCGCGAGAACGAGGGCGACCTCGTCGTTCCGGCGCAGATGGCAACGCCTGACGCCATCAACTTCATGACCAAGCATGGCCGCGGGCTGGTCTGCCTGTCGCTCAACGCCGATCGCGCCAAGCAGCTGCATCTTGAGCTGATGTCGCGCTCCAACCGCTCGCGCCACTCCACCGCCTTTACCGTGTCGATCGAAGCCCGCGAGGGCGTCAGCACCGGCATCTCAGCGCACGACCGTGCCCACACCATTTCCGTCGCCATCGACCCTACCAAGGACTTCCGGGACGTCATGACGCCGGGCCATGTTTTCCCGCTGGTGGCCAAGGACGGCGGCGTGCTCGTGCGCGCCGGCCACACCGAGGCTGCCGTGGACATCGCGCGGCTCGCCGGCCTCTATCCGGCGGGCGTGATCTGCGAGATCATGAACGATGACGGCACCATGGCGCGGCTGCCGGACCTCATTGCCTTCGCCCAGCGCCACGGCATCAAGATCGCTACCATCGCCGATCTGATCGCCTATCGGCTGCGCTACGATCATCTGGTCAAGGTCGTGGCCGAGACCACGATCGACAGCGCCCATGGCGGCAGTTTCGCGCTCAAGGTCTATGCCACCACCGTGGATCCCGCCGAGCACGTGGCGCTGGTGAAGGGCGATGTGCAAAATGGCGGGCCGGTGCTTGCCCGTGTGCATGCCACCAACACGCTCGACGATATTTTCGGCGCCGGCGGCCATCGCGAGACGCTCGTGCACAAGGCCATGGACATTATCGGCCGCGAGGGCCGCGGCGTGATCGTGCTGATCCGCGAGAGCAAGCCTGACGCCATCTCCTCCCGCCTCACGCGCGAAGAGAAGCCTGAGCAGAGCGGCCAGCAGCGGCTCATCGAATATGGTATCGGCGCCCAGATCCTGCTCGATCTCGGGGTGCGCGAGATGGTGCTGTTGAGCAATTCTCCGGCGCGCAAGATCGTCGGCCTTGAGGGCTACGGGCTCAAGGTCGTCGGCCATCGGAGCCTCGCCTCATGAGCCGCAAATCTCCACGCTCGGTGCTGATCATCGAGTCCCGCTTCTACGAGGACATCGCCGACGAGCTCGCTCGCGGCGCGGTCGAAGAGCTTGAAGGCCGCCGCATCGAATATGAACGGATCGCGGTGCCTGGCTCGCTGGAGATCCCGCTTGCGCTCAGCCTCGCGCTTGCCACCGGCTTCGTCGGCCGGGCAGGCCGGCATCGCGGCTGCATCGCGCTTGGCTGCGTCATTCGCGGCGAGACCACCCATTACGACATCGTGGCGCGCGAGTCGGCCGCAGGACTGCATGCGCTCGCGGTCGAGCACGCCGTGCCGCTCGGCAACGGCATCCTCACCTGCGACAGCCGCGAGCAGGCCTTGGCCAGGGCAAGCATCACCGGGCGCAACAAGGGCGGCGATGCCGCCCGCGCCTGTCTCGCGCTGATACAGATCGAGCAAAATTTCTCCTCGGCGAGCCGGCGTTGATGACCGGCCCGCGCAAGGCTCCAGGACGAAGTCCCCAGGCGCGGACCGCGGCGCGACTGGCCGCCGTGCAGGCGCTCTATCAGATGGACATGACCGGCATCGACCTCAATCGCGTGATCGCCGAGTTCGAGGCCCATAGGCTCGGGCAAGAAGTCGAAGGCTCTCAATATTGCGACGCAGAGGCGCAGTTCTTCCGCGACATCGTCGAAGGCGTCGTGCGCGAGCAGCGCCGCATCGATCCGCTCGTCGATCGTCACCTTGCCGAAGGCTGGCGGCTCAACCGCGTCGACTCGATCCTACGCGCCATCCTACGCGCCGGCGCCTACGAGATGCTGATGCGCAAGGACGTGCCGCCGCGCGTGGTAATCACCGAATATGTCGACCTCGCGCACGCCTTTTTCGAAGGCGAGGAACCGAAGGTGGTCAACGGCATCCTCGATAAGCTCGGTCATGAGGAACGGCCGCAAGAATTCGCCCGTCAGTGGCCCGGCGGTGCCTAACGGGGCGGGCAAACGCGGGAACGGCGGCGAGTTCGAGATCATCGCCCGCTATTTCGCGCCGCTTGCCACCAACCCCGCCGCCCTCGGCCTGCTTGACGATGCAGCGGTGCTGTCAATTCCCGAGGGCCAAGAGCTCGTCGCCACTTGCGACACGATCATCGGCGGCGTGCACTTTCTCACCAGCGATCCGCCAGACACGATCGCCTATAAGGCGCTTGCCGTCAGCCTCTCCGATCTCGCCGCGAAAGGTGCGCGGCCGCATGTCTATCTGTTGAGCGTGGCCTTCGGCGAGCGTCCGTTGCCGCCCTGGCTCGAGGCCTTCGCCATGGGCTTGCAGGCGGCGCAAGAAGAGTCCGGCATCGACCTTGTTGGCGGCGATACTTGCGCCACCCTTGGGCCGCTCACCGTCACCGTCACCGCGATTGGCCTCCTGCCGCAAGGCGAGGCGGTGTTGCGAAGGGGGGCCATAGCAGGCGATCGCCTCTATGTCAGCGGCACCATCGGCGATGCAGCGCTCGGACTGACGCTGCTGCGAGCGCCATGGCTTGAGGTGGAATGGGGTCTTTCGCCGGACGAGGGCGCGTTTCTCGTCGATCGCTACCGCTGCCCCTCGGCGCGGACCGCGCTTGCCTTGCCGCTGCGGCAATGCGCCCGCGCGGCAATCGACGTCTCGGACGGGCTTGTCGGCGACACAGCCAAGCTCTGCACTTCATCCGGCGTCAGCGCCACGATCGAGGCCGCGCGCGTGCCGCTCTCGGCCCCCGCCCTCAAGGCGGTCGCCAAGAAGCCTGAGCTTCTCGCCGAGCTGATCACTGCCGGCGACGATTATGAGATCGTGGCCGCCATGGAAGCATCGCATGCGCGCGGCTTCGAGAAGGAAGCCCAAGACCACGGCGTCACGGTCACTGCCATCGGCGAGATCGGAGCCGGCAGCGGCGAGGTCGCGGTCGTGGACGAGGAGGGGCGTCCGGTCAAGCTCCCTAAGCCGGGGTTCGAGCATTTCGAGTAACTAATGCGAACTCGTCATGGCTGGGCGCTCAGGCCGGCAAAGCCGGACCCAACTGCCCGCGCATGACACTTCGTTGTGAGGATCGGCTGTGTTGCCAAGGGCTTAGGCATCTGTTGCGTCGCCGCCCCAACCCTGGCATTTTCCGCCCCGAGTCCACGCCCGGGGGCGAGATGGGCAGCGTTACCTGAACTGGTGCCGCAC
>DATDLA010000202.1:0-2701 GCA_036519535.1 Methyloceanibacter sp. | reverse complement strand
CGGTTTGCCTTGTGCTGCACAGGAGCAAACCGAGCAGTCGATTGTCGTGCTCGTCAACGACGATCCGATCACCGTCTATGACGTCGAGCAACGCCAGCGGTTTCTCGCTGTCACGACCCAAGAACAGCCCTCCCCGGCCTTGAAGAAAAAGGCCACGGACATGTTGATCGAGGAGCGCTTGCAAATACAACAAGGGCGAAAGCTCGGTATTACGCCTGACGAAGACGAAGTGAACAAGGTGCTGGGCGGCATGGCACAAAACAACAAGATGAGCCCCGACCAGCTTGGCGCCGCGCTCGGCCAGATGGGCGTGAACATCAAGACTCTCAGGGATCGCATCAGGTCTCAGGTGGTATGGCAGGATGTGGTGCGAAAGAAATTCCGCCGCGACGTGTCGATCGGCGAGGCCGACGTCGACAGGGCGCTCACCGACGCAGGCGACCAGGGCAAGCCGAAGGAGGAGACCACGCTGCAACTGCGCCAGGTCCGGTACGAGATCCCGACCGAAGCGGATCAAGCGGCGATCGCCAAGCAGCTCGCCGCCATCGAAGCCATTCGCGCCAAGGTGCAGTCTTGCTCCAACATCTCGACGCTCACCAAGGACATCAAGGGCTTCAAGGTTAAAACCCTGCAGGATCAGCTGCCGGGCTCGCTCGGCCAGCCGATGCGCACGCTGGTGATGAACGCGAAGGTCGGTCAAATGACTCCCCCCACCCTCTCCGGCTCGGCCATCGAGGCTTACGCGGTTTGCGGCAAGCACGCCGTCAAGGGCGATCCGGAGAAACGGCAGCAGGCCCAGGTGAAGCTCATGGAACAGGAGCTCGGGATCAGGGCCGAAGGCCTGTTGCGCGACATGCGCCAGGACGCGTTCATCGAGTACCGGTGAGGCGGTTTCGGGTGACGCGGGCGCCGGATCGGCCTAAAGACACTGCGCCAATCACACAGTCCGGGCGTGCTGCCCTGAGCGGCAGCTAGAAATCGCTGCGGAGCGTCTTGCCGATGGCCGGGTCGCAATGGACAGTGCCGAAAGACCGCTTGCCCTCACGCTCGGCGATCCCGCCGGGATTGGCCCCGACATAACCCTTCTTGCCTTTCAGGCGCGTCGGAAGGCGCCGGTTCCGCCCTTCGTGTTGGTCGGCGACCCAAGGGTGCTGGCCGAGCGGGCCAGCGCGCTCGATCTCGACATTGAGATAAAGACCGTCGGTGAAGCGAGCGAGGCACCCCCTCTCTTTGCCAAGACCTTGCCGGTGCTGCCCGTCTCTGTCGCCGGCAATGTGGTTGCCGGACGCCCCGACTCCGCCGCGGCGGCCGCGGTTCAGCGGTCGATCGAACGGGCCGTTGAGCTCGTCCGCGCCGGCACGGCGAGTGCCGTGGTCACCAACCCGATCAGCAAGGCGACCCTGATCCACGCGGGCTTCGGCTTCCCCGGCCATACCGAGTTTCTCGCTAAACTTGCCGGGCTCGGTGCCTCCGACGCGGTGATGATGCTCGTCGCGCCGGGGCTGAAGGTGGTGCCGGTCACCATCCACATTCCGCTCAAAGAGGTGATGGGGGCACTCGACGAGGGGTGCATCGTCAAGACGCTGCTGATCACGGCGCGCGACCTTGCGCGCTATTTCGGCGTGGCGCGACCGCGCATCGCCGTCGCCGGCCTCAACCCCCATGCCGGAGAGGATGGCACCATGGGGCGCGAGGAGATCGAAGTGATCGGGCCCGCTATTGCGGCGGCGCGCCGGCAAGGCCTCGACGTGACCGGGCCCTATTCCGCCGACACTCTGTTCCACGCCGAGGCGCGCAAGACCTATGACGTGGCGGTGGCCATGTATCACGACCAGGCCCTCATCCCGATCAAGACCCTTGCCTTCGACTTGGGCGTCAACGTCACCCTTGGACTCCCTTTCGTGCGCACCTCGCCGGACCACGGCACGGCTTTTGCGCTTGCCGGCACCGGTCAAGCAAGCCCGCGCAGCCTGGTCGAGGCCTTGCGGCTCGCCGATGCCATGCAGGCCCGCACGGACGCCAAGCCTTGAGCACGCCGGACGGGCTGCCGCCGCTGCGCGAAATCATCCGCGCCTCCGGGCTCAGCGCGCGCAAGAGCCTCGGTCAAAATTTCCTGCTCGATTTCAACCTCACCCGCCGCATCGCCCGCGCCGCCGGGCCGCTTGAAGGAACGACCGTCGTCGAGGTTGGCCCAGGGCCGGGGGGTCTTACTCGGGCGCTGCTTCTCGAAGGTGCCGCGCGGGTGATCGCCATCGAAAAGGACGAGCGCTGCCTCCCCGCCCTGCGCGACATCGCTTATGTCTATCCGGGACGGCTCGAGATCGTTGCCGCGGATGCGCGCAAGGTCGACTATGGCGCCTTAAACTTGCGGGCGCCTGCGCGCATCGTCGCCAACCTGCCTTACAGCGTCGCCACGCCGCTCCTCATCGGCTGGCTCAAGACGAAGCCATGGCCGCCTTGGTTCGATCGGCTCGTGCTCATGTTTCAGCGCGAGGTTGCGCTCCGCATCGTGGCCAAGCCGGGCGGCAAGGACTACGGGCGTCTCGCCGTGCTCAGCCAATGGCGCACCTCCCCGCGCATTCTGCTCACCCTTCCCGCCGCCGCCTTCACGCCACGACCAAAGGTCGACTCCTCTCTCGTCGAGCTCGTGCCGAAAGACGTTCCGCATCCCGCCTGTGACGTCGCCGCATTGGAGCGGGTG
>DATDLA010000201.1:0-4692 GCA_036519535.1 Methyloceanibacter sp. | reverse complement strand
GGCAGCGGCATGCCGAAGGCGCGCATCTCGTTCAGCTTTTCGCGGATCTGCAGGTAAAGCTCGTGCGGATCCTGGGGCTGGTTCTCCATCTGATTGATGAGCAGGGCAAGTTCCGCCTTCAAATCTTCAAATGCCATTGGCGCGGGCTCCCAGGGACTTCGGTCGGGCCGGATCGGACCACAAACCGGCCGGTGCGGCAAGCCACCCTGCCAACTGAACTCCCTCGCCCCGATTGCCGGGTGGCCATTTCCCCGGCATAGTCGTTCGCGGGGCGACGGACTTTTAGAGGGACTGCCAATGGAAAAGGTGACCTTCAACAGCATTGTCGGCTTCGTGCTCGCAGTGGCGTTCGCCATCGTCATGGCCATTTGCATGAATGCGGTGCTCCTTGGCGATTACATGCAGCCGAACAGCGTGATGAACGAGCAGACCCGCAACACCTTGCAAATCGTCGGCTATGCCGGGGGTCTCGCCGCGCTCGTGGCCTGGTGGGTGCAGCAATTCGCGGCGACCCGCGGCTTCCTCGTCCGCTTCCTGTTTGCGCTGTTCGTCTTCGTCGTGGCGTTTTGCAGCTTCGGCGGTCTCCTCAGGGTCATCTATCTGATGATCACCTATCCCAATCAGCTCGATTGGTCGTTGAGCGGCCTTTATTGGTCCTCGCTCAGCGATTTCTATTCCTTCGTGCTGTTCATGCTGGTGCCGCCGCGCCCGGCCTATGCTGGGCTGATGCTCGCCGCCGCGCTCTATCTTGCGATCTTCGGGCCGCGCGGGCCGAAAACCATAAGGGCATAAACGCCTGCCCATGATTTGAGCGGGGCGCGCGGCTCTGCTAGATCAACTTACCTGCGCATCGCAGGAAAGGGTCTTCTCGCATGATCCCCCGCTATAGCCGCCCCGACATGGCTCGCCTTTGGGAGCCGGAGGCCAAGTTTCGCATCTGGCTCAAGATCGAGACGCTGGCGGCGGAGGCCATGGCCAAGCTCGGGCTGATCCCGAAATCCGCCGCCGAGGTGGTGAAGAAGCGCGGGCGCTTCGACATCGACCGCATCGACGAGATCGAGGACGAGGTCAAGCACGACGTCATTGCCTTCTTGACCAACGTTACCGAGAACGTCGGACCCGAGGCGCGCTTCCTGCACCGCGGCATGACCTCCTCCGACGTGCTCGATACCTGCCTCAACGTTCAGCTCGTGCAGGCCGCCGATCTGATCATCGCCGACGTGGATGGGCTGCTTGCCGCGCTGAAAGCCCGAGCGCTCGAGCACAAGAACACGCTGACCGTCGGCCGCAGCCACGGCGTGCATGCCGAGCCCACCACGTTCGGGCTCAAGCTCGCTTATGCCTACGCCGAATTTGTGCGCGCCCGCGCAAGGCTCGTCGCGGCACGGGACGAGGTCGGAACCTGCGCCATTTCCGGCGCGGTCGGCACCTTCGCCCATGTCGATCCGCGCGTCGAAGCTTACGTGGCCGAGAAGCTCGGGCTGAGGCCTGAGCCGATCTCCACGCAAGTGATCCCGCGCGACCGCCACGCCGCCTATTTCGCGACGCTCGCGGTGGTGGCAAGCTCGATCGAGCGGCTCGCCACCGAGATCAGGCATTTGCAGCGGACCGAGCTGCTCGAGGCCGAGGAGTTTTTCTCGGATGGGCAAAAAGGCTCCTCCGCCATGCCGCATAAGCACAATCCGGTGATCTCGGAAAACCTCACCGGGCTTGCCCGCCTTATCCGCGGCTATGCTCTCCCCGCCCTGGAAGACGTGGCGCTGTGGCATGAGCGCGACATCTCCCACTCCTCCGTCGAGCGAGTGATCGGGCCTGACGCCACAATCGCGCTCGATTTCGCGCTCGTGCGCCTGACCGAGCTGATCAAAGGCCTCGTGGTCTATCCTCAGCGGATGCGCGCCAATCTCGATCGGCTCGGCGGTCTCGTCCACTCGCAGCGTGTGCTGCTCGCTTTGACCGAGGCAGGGGTGTCGCGGGAGGACGCCTACCGGCTCGTCCAGCGCAACGCCATGAAGGTGTGGGAGAGGGGCGGCGATTTCCTCGACGCGCTGCTCGCCGACAAGGAGGTGACGCGCGCGCTCCCCGAAAAGACGCTGCGCGCCCAGTTCGACCTCGACTATCACTTGAAGCATGTGGACACGATCTTCGATCGCGTGTTCGGGAAAGGCTCGGCTAAGAAAAAGCTCGATCGCTAGCCTGCCTCAGCGTCCGCAAGGGGCCGGCCAAATCGCCAGGCGATTCGGGTAGGCGGGGTTACCGACGCTGATCGAGAAGCTGCGTTCGACGCAATCCACCCGCACATCGCCGCTTCCCCGATACCAGGCCGGATGCTGTTGCCTGCCGTCCTTAGGCGCGGCCTTGGCGAGCGCCGGCTCGGCAAAGAGCGCGGGGGCCGCGAGCAGGCCCGCGACAAACCCCAGGGTCTTGAATAAGGAGGATATGGTCCAACCTCTCTGCCGAGTTCTCATGCGCCGATCAATGGCTAGCACGAATTGCAAGTCGAGAGGAGCCTCGGAACTTGAAAGGCAGCCGCCCTAGCGCCGTCGCGGCGCGTAATCCGGAGAATAGACGTAGTAGTCGCAGCCCCAGCCTCCGGCATAGGTGTAATGGCGGCCGCCTTTGCAGCGATAGATCCGCGAGGCATAGCGCGCCGGCGTTCCGTAGGCATCATTGTGGGTGTAGTGGCGCTGGCTCGCCGGTTTGGCGGCGAATGCCGGCAAGGAAGGAGCGCCGGCGATAGAGGCGCCGATCAGCGCCGTGGCTGCCAGGATCTTCAGGTAACGCCGCATCCACGCAACTCCGACTGGCCTAGCGCGCGCTTCGGTCCCGCGCTTGTGTCAGGCAAGGATAACAGAGCTGGATGACAGGTGTTTCCCGGCGACTCCGCGGCTATTTGTAGCCGGTGTAGCCGCGGAAGATGTGCGGCACGTAGCGGTAGCGTTTGCGCTCTTGCGCCATCAGAAAGTAGCGCCAGCGGTAGAAACCCGGATTGATGGCGGCGTAGGGCGGCAGGTCGTAATAGGAATCCGCTGTCGGGTAGTGCCCCGCCTTATACGGATAAGAGGGATAGACCGGAACCTCCGACCGCCAGCCCGATAGCGCCACGCTCGTGCCAGCCGTGAGTGCGGCGGCAGCGACAAGCACCGTGATCCAAGCGCGCATGGATGAGCCACCTGCCTCCACGAAGCACCATCTTGGTACAAGCTGAGTACACCGCCAAAGGACTATTGCGGCGCCTTCACTTGTATCCCCTCCCCCCTTGCGGGGGAAGGGCCAGGAGGGGGGTTCAATTGGTGAAGCAGCCTGACCCCCCTCGAATCGGCTGCGCCGATCCTGCTCCCCCTCAAGGGGGGAGCGGGTTAGGATTGGACCTCTGAGGTAGAAGCTACGGCGTTCAGCTCCGCGCTTCGCGCTTCATGTCGGCGGCGGCTTTGGAGAACCAGCCCGCGTCGGTGCCGACCGCCACCACGTTCCAGCCGGCGGCGACAAGCGGCTTGGCGTAGTCGACGTCATTGGCAAAAATCAGGCCCATGACAGACATTTCGCGGCATTTCCTAAGAACAAGAGTCATGGCCTCCTTGACCTCGGCGGCGTGGATGTCGAGGCGGCCGGTGAGCGCCACGGACAGGTCGTTCGGGCCGAAGCACACCATGTCGACGCCATCGAGCGCCAGGATCTCGTCGAGCTGGTCGAGCGCGCCCTTGGTCTCGATCTGGGGACAGGCGATGGTCCAGTCGTTGGCGGTGGTGAAATAGTCGCCGTCATAACCGAGCCGTGCCCGGTACGGGCCCCAGCTGCGGTTGCCGCGCGGCGGAAATTTCACGGCCTGAACGAAGGCCTCCGCGTCTTCCACGGTCGCAATCAAAGGGCACATGATCCCTTGCGCGCCGGCATCGAGCGCCCTGCCGACGAGGCCTGGATCGTTCTCCGCGACACGCACGATGGCAGGCATTCCGCAAGCCTTCGCCGCGGTCAGGCATTGCAACAGCACATCGTTGCCGCCAAGGCCGTGCTGTTGGTCGATGGTGAGGCAGTCCCACCCCGCCTCCCCGATCAGCTCGATAAGAAAGGGCGAGTTGAGGGTGAGCCAGGCGTTGAGCAGGGTGCGGCCTTCTTTGGCCGCCTTGCGGAAGCGGTCCTCGCGCATCGGCCGCTTCAGGCCTTGGCTTCGGCTTCGATCTGGCGCACCGCCTCGACCATCATCTCCCCGATGATTCGGCGGATCTGATGGTCTGACTGGTCGACGCCTTTCGCGTCGAAATCGGCCCGCACTTTGCGGAACACGTCCTCGTCGCCCGGCTCGGCCAAGTCGGCCTTGATTACCTCGCGGGCATAGGCCTGAGCCTCATCGCCGGTCAGCCCCATTTTCTCCGCCGCCCACAGGCCGATCAGCCTGTTGCGCCGCGCCGTGGCTCTGAATTTGAGTTCCTCGTCATGGGCGAACTTCCGCTCGAAGCCCTTCTCCCGATCCTCAAACGTGGTCATCTGCCGCATATCTCCTCATGAGGCGTCATTGGCGCTGCGAAAACCGCAGAAATAAAGGAAATTTATGTCTCTCCCTTGGTCGAGGGATACCGCCTGGAGGCTCGAAAATCAACAAATCCCGGAAGGCCGGGGGCGCTTGGATAGCGGACGTTGTCACTCCCCTCCCCTTACGTTAAGGTCGCCCCAGACCCTGGGTTGATTCCGCAG
>DATDLA010000200.1:0-5619 GCA_036519535.1 Methyloceanibacter sp. | reverse complement strand
GCATGAGTGCTGGTCGCTAACCTACGGCGGACCAAGGCGAAAAATCGGCTCCGTCAGGGTAATTGAAGGGCGATTTGGGGGCGTCGCGATTAATGTTACCGGCTGCCGAGAGCGCCATTGGGCGTCCGCCGCCCCACGAGCCTCCTTGCGGTCGCCGGCGCGCGGACAGCAAAAAGGCGCCAGCTCCTTGGGCTGGCGCCTCAACATGGGCCTGCATCACCGGCGCGGGGCAGGGATCGCTCCCGCGCCATGTCACGGCAGCTAGGCTTAACGACCAGGGGCGTAGGAGTCGGGACCGTAGCCGGCGCAGGATCCCTTCAACCGCGAATCATAGCCAATGGTCTGGCAGAGATAGACCTTGGTGAGAGGATCGTTGTGGACCTGAGCTGCCGTGACCTTCGAGCCATAGCTCCGTGCCACGAAGGCGATCTGCTCTTCCTCGCAATAGGGGGTGGCGATCAATCCATATTTGGTAACCTGAAAATTGCCGCGGCATTGGATCCGCGCCTCGGCTGGCGCCGTCAGCATGGCGGTCAGCGCGACCGCCGCGCACCCCGCCAACCCGGCCTGCAGAATTCCGCTCATATCGTCTCCTCCTCGAATCGCGCTTGGTCATTCCGGCCTGCTTCCAATCTGACTGACGCAAGGGCGCGCCTCAATGGTGATTTGGGGGGCCGTTCATCGGTCTAGTTTGGAACCCGCCAGGAGTACGTAGTCGCTGAGTGGTGCACTTGCCACAGGCGGCGCTGAATCCTGCTCAATCCTTCATCAAACCCTGCCTAATCATTGCCCTTTTTTGTGATTACCTGTATGAAATTGGAAACTACAAGGATGGCTGGGGAACTGAAACGTGATGCAAAGGAAAAAGACAGCAGAGACGCAGGTTCAGCAAGAGCTGAGCTCCGAACCGTCGACGACCTTCATGAACCGGGTCGGCTGGGTGCTGGAGCGGGAGCCGATGACCGGCGCGCAAGCCGCCGCCCTTAGGCGCCTTACCGAGGAGATCAGGGAGCCGCACGCCTTCGATGCAGGCTTGAGCAAGAGCGAGGCCGCACGGCGCATCGAACGACTGCAGGAAAGACTTAGGCTCGGCGAGCTTCCGCCCCACACGGACTAGCTTTCCCGCCCTTGTTTCGCGGGGGAGTTAGGCTGTGCAAGAACTTGGCGAGTATCCGATCTCGTTCCACGCAGTTTGTTGTTGCCCTGGTGCTGACCTTCGGCTCCGGAGCGCTGTCCATGGAAGGAGCTGATGCAGCCTTGGCTCTGACGCTCACCTCTCCCGCCTTCAAGCCCGGCGCTGCCATGCCGTCGCAATATACCTGCGAGGGCGCGGATGTTTCGCCGCCGCTCGCTTGGGACGGCGTGCCGGCCGGGACGAAGAGCCTCGCGCTCGTTCTCGACGATCCCGATGCGCCAGATCCGAAGGCGCCAAAGCGCGTGTGGGTGCATTGGGTGCTCTACAATTTGCCGCCCGAGACGCGTGAGCTCGCCGCCGGCGCCGACACTGCAGGCCTCCCGCCGGGGACCGCGCACGGCGTGAACGACTCCAAGAAGGCCGCCTATAACGGACCCTGCCCTCCGATCGGCCGGCATCGCTACTTCCACAAGCTCTACGCGCTCGACACCACGCTCGACCTCGCTCACGCAACGAAAGCCGAGCTTGAGCCGGCCATGAAAGGCCATGTCTTGGCGCAGGCCGAGCTGATCGGCACCTATCAAAAAGGCGATCGCTGACTGGCGGCGGTGGCGTCTCTTCCCTTGACCGCGGCTTTCCACTTCGCTTCAAGTGCGGGCAGGGCAGGACATCAGAGGGAAGCCACCATGCGGAATTTCGTTTGCGCGGGCTTTGGCGTCGCGATCCTGATTGCGGCAGCAAGCCCAGCCTTTGCTCAAGGCTGTCCAAGCCCTGCGGGCTTCCCGCGCTGGCTCCAGGGCTTCAAGCAAGAGGCGGCGGCGCAAGGCATTTCCCCGCAGACGATCTCCGCGCTCGACGGTTTGACCTACGATCCCGCCACCATCGCCAAGGACCGCGCGCAGGGGGTGTTCGCGCAGACCTTCCTGCAATTTTCCGACCGCATGGTCTCGAATAATCGTCTGCAGGTCGGATCGGCGTTGATCAAGAAAAACGCCGCCACCTTCGCGAGGATCAAGCAGGAATACGGCGTGCCGGCTCCGGTGCTCGTCGCCTATTGGGGACTGGAGACGGATTTCGGCAAGGTGATGGGCAATTTGGAGACGCTCCGCTCACTCGCCACTTTGAGCTTCGATTGCCGCAGGCCCGAGGAGTTCAAGGAGCAGTTCCTCGACGCGCTACGCGTCATCGAGCGCGGCGATCTCACCCCTGAGGAAATGCGCGGCCCGGCGCATGGAGAGGTTGGGCAGTTCCAGTTCCAGCCGAAGATCTATTACCAATACGCCGTCGATTTCGACGGCAACGGGCGCCGCGACATGATCAGGAGCGCGCCTGATGCGCTTGCCTCCGCCGCCAACTACCTCAAGGGCATCGGCTGGCAGCCGGGCCAGCCCTGGATCGAGGAAGTCATCGTGCCGGCGGACATGGACTGGAGCCAGGCCGACGTCACCATCAAGAAGCCGCGCGCCTATTGGGCGCAAGCCGGCGTCACCTACCGGAACGGCAAGGCGCCGCCCGCCGACAACACGCCGACGTCTCTGCTCCTGCCCATGGGGCGGAACGGCCCGGCCTTCCTCACCTATCCGAATTTCGACGTCTATCTCGAATGGAACCAGTCGCTCGTCTATTCGACCACGGCGGCCTATTACGCGACGCGGCTCGCCGGCGCGCCGCCGCTCAGCCGAGGGCGGGGAGTCGAACCGTTGCCTTTGGCGCAGGCGAAGCAAGTGCAGCAGCTTCTCGCCAAGCGCGGCTATGACGTCGGCAAGATCGACGGCGTGATCGGGGCCGCGACGCGCAATGCCATCAGGGAGATGCAGGTGAAATACGGCCTGCCGGCCGACGGCTATCCGACGATGGAACTGCTCATCGCCTTGCAGGGGCGGGGGTAGGGGCTGGCTACACTGCCTCAAGCCGGGTGGGCGCCGGCATGCGCGGCGACGACCTGCACCCGCGCGATGTTCGTGGTACTCGGTGAGCTTCACCGGCCAGCCGTCTTCGAGCGTCCAGAAATTCGCCTTGGTCGATTCGAACGGCGCGCCGGATTCCCGGTGGCGATAGTGGATCGGCACCTCGACGGCGGCGCGGTTCTTCTCGATCAGAAGATCGCTCGTGTCGAAGACCACGAAGTCGAACTGTTCCACGATGAGCCGCAAGCGCTCGAGCGCCTCTTTCTTGCCGCAGCGGGGGGGTGCAGGTCGACTGGAATGTGGATCACGTGACAGAAGTCATCGGGCAGATAGGTTGCCAGCCAGTCGAGATTCTGCGCCCGCCATGCATCGTAGATGTCGCCAAGGATCGCCCGCACCGTCTTTGCCATGATCCCCCTCCATGGTCCCCCGATGAATCAACGCTAACACGCGCTTAGGCGCGCGGCATCACGATTCTATCTGTCTACGGATGGTTTAAACTGCAACGGTTGCCTGGAAAGCGGGCAGAACTCCGATTCGCTCCGGGTGCGGGGGCTTGGCCGTGGTAGAATCGCGGCGCGGTCGCTGGAGGGCCGCGTCAACGGAATGGATGTGCGGCGGCATCCTAACCAAGAGGAGGGAATGCCATGGAAGGGACTTTGGCCAATCTCATCATTCAGATCATCGCCGGAGCCATCGGCGGGACGGCGGCCGGCAGCGCTCTAAAGGACCTCAGCATGGGCAAGGCCGGCGACGCCATCAGCGGGGCGGTCGGCGGCGGTGTGGTGGGCCAGATCCTAATGGCCGTGCTCGGCGGAGCGGCGGCTCCCGATGCCGCTGCCGCGGCAGGCGGATTGGATATTGGCGGCATCGTCAAGGATTTGGTCGGCGGCGGCGTGGGCGGCGCGGTGGTGATGGCCATTGTCGGCGCCATCCGCAACGCCATGGCAAAATAGCCGAGGTTCGTCGGAGCGTCGTTCCGGTTCGCGCCCCATCGGCGCGAAGCTGACGCGAGGCTAGCGGGGCTTGTGGCTCTTCTGGCGCAGCGCGCGCGTGCCAGGCTTGCCGGCCTTCGAGCGCCCGCGCGATTTGGTGAGCGCGGCGAGGGGGATCTCGCGGTTGTGCGGGCCCATCTCGTCGAGGCCAGGCTTGTGCGGGCGGTTGACGTTTGCGCTACCGCGCTCCGCGCTACTTGAGCGCAGCTGCTCCAACTCGTTCTGGCGCGCAAGTGGATCGTCGGCGATGGCGAGTTCCATCTGGCGCAGGCGCTTGACCTCGTCTCTGAGCCGCGCCGCCTCCTCGAATTCGAGATCGGCGGCGGCCGCGCGCATGCGCTTCTCCATGTCGGCGATGACGCTTTCGAGATTGTGCCCGATCAGCGCCTGCTCGCCTTCCCCGAAACCTGCGCCGGCATCGACCAGAACGTGATCGCGCTCATAGACCGAGGCCATGATGTCGCCGATGTGCTTCTTGATGCTTTCCGGCGTGATGCCGTTCGCCGCGTTCCACGCGCTCTGCTTCTCGCGCCGCCGCGTAGTCTCGGCGATGGCGCGCTCCATCGAGCCGGTGATGCCGTCGGCGTAGAGGATCACCCGGCCATCGATATTGCGCGCGGCGCGGCCGATGGTCTGAATCAGCGAGGTTTCGGATCGCAAAAAGCCTTCCTTGTCGGCGTCGAGGATGGCGACCAGCGCGCATTCCGGAATATCGAGACCCTCGCGCAGCAGATTGATGCCGATGAGCACGTCGAAGGCGCCGAGCCGGAGATCGCGGATGATCTCGATGCGCTCAAGCGTCTCCACGTCGGAATGCATATAGCGCACGCGAATGCCCTGCTCGTGCATGTATTCGGTGAGGTCCTCGGCCATGCGCTTGGTGAGCGTGGTGACCAGCACACGATAACCCTGCGCCACCACTTTGCGAGCCTCGTCGATCAGGTCGTCAACTTGGGTAGAGGCCGGGCGTACCAGCACCGGCGGGTCGATCAGGCCGGTGGGGCGGATCACCTGCTCGGCGAAGGCGCCTTGCGTCTGCTCCAGCTCCCAGCCGCCCGGAGTGGCCGAGACATAGATGGTCTGCGGCCGCATGGCGTCCCATTCCTCGAACCGGAGCGGCCTGTTGTCCATGCAGGAGGGGAGGCGGAAGCCATATTCGGCGAGCGTCGATTTGCGCCGGTAGTCGCCGCGGAACATGCCGCCGATCTGCGGGATGGTGACGTGGCTCTCATCGACGAAAACGAGCGCGTTGTCGGGCAGATATTCGAACAGGGTCGGCGGTGGCTCGCCGGGTTTGCGGCCGGTGAGATAGCGCGAATAATTTTCGATGCCGGCGCAGGAGCCGGTCGCCTCCATCATCTCGAGATCGAACAGAGTGCGCTGCTCGAGCCGTTGCGCTTCCAATAAGCGCTGGGCTCGATTTAGCTCATCCAAGCGAAGTTTGAGTTCCTCCTTGATGCCGCGCACCGCCTGCTTCAGCGTCGGCTTCGGCGTCACGTAGTGGGAGTTGGCGTAGACCTTGACCATGCTGAACTCGTCGGTCTTGGCGCCGGTCAAGGGATCGAATTCGGTGAGGCTTTCC
>DATDLA010000199.1:0-2079 GCA_036519535.1 Methyloceanibacter sp. | reverse complement strand
CTCAAGGGGCGATCGGCATCCTCGCCGAGAGGCGCCTGCTCGAGCCCAAGCATCTGGTCGAGGCGGACGATGCGTTCTTGCAGCTTGACGCTTTCCGCGATCAGCTCTTTCAAGCGAGGTGGAAGCGCGCCGAAATCCCGGGTCGGCTGATCGCTGCCTTTGCCCGGAAGCTTGATCTTGCGCTGCTCCTCGAGCGCCTGATCGAGGGTCAGCTCGCCCTCGCTCACCGCCCGCCTGATCAGAAGCCAGGACGCAAGCTGCATGAGCCGTGTGGTCAGCCGCATGCTCTCGGTGGCATAGGCGAGCGAATGCGGCGGCTGCAGCTTGCGCGCCTCCTTCCGTCCATCGCCATCGAGATAGGTGGCGGCCGCCTCGACGAGCGCCATGCCCTCGCGAAAGACGGTTCTGAATTGGTCTGATTGCGCAAATTTCGCGCCGAACGATACGGTGACGCCGTCACCGCGCTTGGACTTCCCCGCCATCGGCTACTCCCTCAACGCCCGTGCCCACGGCATATGCGCCGCGCGGCAAACTCGCCCGCGCTGGCGAAGACAGGTTAGACCGTCGAATAGGGCAAAAAAAGAGCCGCCATGCGGCGGCTCAGGAAGTTAACAGGGAGGCGTCAAACAGAGTGGACAGGCCACTCGCATCCAGAGGACTGGATGGCTGAAAACCTAGCGCAAAGCTCCTAATAACGAGTTAACGCTAAGGTCCGATTTACCTAAAGAAAGGGAGTTAGCAAGATTGGTTAACGCTTGAAGGCGGCGTCCGCGGCGCTCAGCGAGGACTGTTTCGCCGCGCGTGCCGCTTCCACCCGGGCAATCTCCGCTTTCAGCGTCTCGACGAGCTCGGCGAGCTCGCCGACGGAGAGTTTGCTCAAGTCCTGGCCAAGCTCGTAGGCCTTCTTTTTCTTCGGTTCGAGATCCTCTAAGTCCATGCCTCATCTTAGCATCATCTTCGTTGCAGCTCTAACCCGCCTATCCTTCATGTCATCGCCGGGCTTGACCCGGCGATCCAGAGCCGCTTCCTCTGCGGCAGTTGCCCCTGGATGCCCGGGTCAAGCCCGGGCATGACGTCAAAGAGAGAATTTCCGATGCTGCCTGAGACCATGACCGTCATCGAAGCGAAGGGCCACGGGGGCCCGGAGGTGCTTGTGCCGGCAACGCGCCCCGTGCCGGTTCCCGGTCCCGGAGAGGTGCTGATCGCGGTCAAAGCTGCGGGCGTCAATCGCCCTGACGTGCTTCAGCGTCAAGGTCTCTATCCTCCGCCCAAAGGCTCCTCCGATCTTCTCGGCATGGAGGTCGCCGGGCACGTGGCGGCGCGCGGTCCTGGTGCTGCGCGGTTCAAGGACGGCGATGCCGTGTGCGCGCTCACCAATGGCGGCGGCTATGCGGAATTTTGCCTGGTGCCTGAAGCGATGACCCTGCCGGTGCCGCAAGGATTGTCGCCCATCGAGGCGGCGGCCTTGCCGGAGACCGTGTTCACCGTGTGGCACAATTTGTTTGAGCGCGCTGGCCTCAAGCCAGGCGAGTGGCTGCTCGTCCATGGCGGGGCAAGCGGCATCGGCACCACCGCCATTCAGCTAGGGAAGGCGTTCGGCGCCAAGGTGATCGTGACCGCGGGCACCGCCGAGAAGGTGCGGGCTTGCGAGGAGCTTGGCGCGGTCCGCGCCGTCAACTACCGCACCGAGGATTTCGTCGAGGTGGTTAAGGAGGTCACGGCAGGCCATGGCGCCGACGTGATCCTCGACATGGTCGGCGGCGACTATATCGAGCGCGACCTGCGCGCCGCCGCCGCTGAAGGCCGCATCGTGCAGATCGCCTTCCTGGAAGGATCCAAGGTGGAGGTCGATCTGATGCGGCTGATGATGCGGCGCCTGACGCTCACCGGCTCGACCCTGCGCGCCCAGAGCATCGAAGCCAAGGGCCGCATGGCGCGCGGAATCGAGGAGAATGTCTGGCCGCTCATCGCGGAAGGCAAGTTCAAGCCCGTGATCGACTCGACCTTCAGCTCCAAGGATGCCGCCGCGGCACACGCCCGAATCGACGATCCCGATCACATCGGCAAGATCGTGCTGGT
>DATDLA010000198.1:0-13473 GCA_036519535.1 Methyloceanibacter sp. | reverse complement strand
CGAGCTCAAGGGCCGCATGGTCTGCTTTGCCGACGGGACCGAGGTCGAGGCCGATCTCCTCGTCTATGCCACAGGTTACGAGATCGCCCTCCCCCTCATCGACAATGATCTGGTCTTCGACGCCGGCGGGCGCCTGCGGCTCTATTTCAATGTCTTCCATCCAGAGATCGACGATCTCTTCGCCATCGGGCTCATCCAAGCCAATGGCAGCATCTGGCGCCTCGCCGAGGATCAGGCGAAGCTCGCGGCGAGCTTCCTCATCGCCGCAGCGGAAGGCCATGAGCGCGCGACTTGGTTCCGTTCGCTCAAGGCACGAGGGCATGATCGCTCCGCGCAGTCCCCCTATGTGCAAAGCGAGCGGCACCGGCTTGAGGCGAACTACTACGCTTACCGCCGCCAGGCGCGCCGCCTGTTGCGGCGCTTCGGCGAGATGGCCAAGGCCGAGTTGAAATCCTGGCACAAGAGCAAAGCAGCAGGCCGCACCGGGCCGGCCGCAGCACGCGAGAAGGCGTTGTCGACGACATCGAGCTAGGCGCCAGCCATCACCATCTCATTGCCCTTCCAAGCGACCGCGCGCTGCCGTATTTTGGGCGTGACGGCGGACGACCATGCCGTTCATCCGCCATTCAGGGGACGCCGCATAGGAGTGGCAGGGACTTTAGCCTGCCACGCCTTTCGAGTTCATGGAGGCCTCCATGCTCAAGCACTTCGCCGCCTGTCTCCTCGGCCTTGCGGCCCTGTTCGCCGCGCTCACGCCGGCGACCGCCGAGAAGCGCGTGGCGCTCGTCATCGGCAACGCCGCCTACCAGCACGTCCCGCCTCTGCGGAATCCTAGCAACGACGCTACCGACATTGCCGCCAAGCTGCGCGGGCTCGGCTTCGACGTGGTTGAGGGGATCGATCTTCAGAAGCGCGACATGGAAAAGCGGGTTCGAGCCTTCGCCGAAGCGCTGAACGGTGCCGATGTGGGCCTGTTCTACTATGCCGGCCATGGCTTGCAGGTCGACCAGAAGAACTACCTCGCTCCGGTCGACGCCGAGCTGAGAGCCGAATCCGATCTCGACTTCGAGGCGGTCGAACTCGACCTCGTGCTGAAGCAGATGCTGCGCAGCGCCGGCACGAGCCTCGTCTTCCTCGACGCTTGCCGCGACAATCCGCTAGCGCAGAAACTCGCGCAGTCGAGCCGATCGCTCAATGTCGGCCGTGGGCTAGCCCGGGTCGAGGCCGCCTCCAGCATGATGATCGTCTACTCCGCCGAACCCAACAAGGTGGCGCTCGACGGGACCGGCCGCAACAGTCCCTTCACCGAAGCCCTGCTCCGTCATATCGGTGAGGAAGGCGAGAGCATCAGCGACATGATGATCGAGGTGCGCAACGACGTACTGAAGGCAACAGGCCACCAGCAGCAGCCCAATGAAAGCACCCAGCTCACCGGTCAATTCTTCTTCAAGCCTGCTCCTCAACAGGCCGCGGCAAAATCCCCCTCCACCGATGCCGAAATCGCCTCACTTCGCCAGGAAATTGCACGGCTCCAGGCCGACCAAGGGGCGCTGCTGAAATCGCAACAGGAGCAGCTGGCACTCTTGCAGAAGAAGCTCGCCGAGGAGACCAAGCCTGCCGAAGCGGCCTCCCCGCAGCCGAACGTTCCGTCTTCCGGCACCGACAGCCGCGTGGTCGCGGTTGAGCCCGCCGGAAGCAGCACGAATGCTGAGCCTGCAGCGGCTTCCGTGCCGAGCCCTTCTCAGCCCACAAATGCCGCTACCCCGGAGGAAGCCACCAAACTCGCCGCCGCCGAGAGCAAAGGCGCCGAAGAGGCGACGCCTGAAGCTGCCAAGACGACCGAGGCGCCGTTGCCGCAAGGCGCCTCGCGCCAAGAGCTCGCGCAAGACATGCTTGCCGAGCTCAAGCGCATCGGCTGCTATTTCGGCAGGATCGACGGCAATTGGGGCGCACGCTCGCAACTGGCACTTGAGCGCTTCAACCGGCACGCTTCGCTCGAGCTTCCGCTCGATGAGCCGCAACAGGCAAGCCTCGATGCCTTGAGAGGATGGAAAGGCCCCCACTGCCCGATCGAGAAGGCCGTCCCTCCGCGCTTCAAGCAGCGCCCGGTCGTCGCGCCTAAGAAGGAAGCGCCGCCACGCAAGGCGGTACGGGCAGGCCCGCCCAAGGCTCCTCCCGTGCAAGCCTTGCAGCCGCGCCCGCGGCCGCAAGCCTTGCGGCCGCCCCCGCGGCCCCAAGACCATGTGGGCGACGAGCAGCGCGAGCTACAGCGCGCCTTCCCGTCGAGCGCCTGGCCAGGCCAATAAGCCTAGCGCCCAACACTTGTGTATTTGAACCCGGCGGCGCGTGCCTGGGCCGGCAGATAGATATTGCGGAGATCGACGAGAACGTCGCCGCGCATGCGCTCTTTCAGCGTGTCGAGATCGAGCGCGCGGAACTCGTTCCATTCGGTGACCACCACGGCGATGTCTGCCTTCTCGGCGGCCTCGAGCGCGCTGCCGCACCAGATCACCCCCGGCAGAAGCTCCTCGGCATTCTCCCTGGCGTGCGGATCGTAGACCCGGACCGACGCTCCCTTTTCCTGCAACATGGGAATGAGGGTGAGGCTCGGCGCGTCGCGCACGTCGTCGGTATCAGGCTTGAAGGTGACGCCGAGCACCGCGACCGCCTTGCCTGCGAGCTTGCCGCCCGCCGCGCGTTCGATGCGGCTTGCCATGGCAATTTTCCGCTCGATGTTCACAGTTTGCACCTGCTCGATCAACGACAGCGGCGACCGCGCCTCCCGCGCCGTGCGGATCAGGGCGGCCACGTCCTTGGGGAAGCAGGAGCCGCCATAACCCGGGCCCGGATGCAGGAACTTGTCGCCGATGCGCCGATCGGCACCGATGGCCGTCGCCACCTCCTGCACATTAGCGCCGGCCGCCTCGCACAGATCGGCGATCTCGTTGATGAAGCTGATCTTCATGGCGAGGAAGGCGTTGGCGGCATATTTGGCAAGCTCCGCCGATTCCCGGCTCACGAACATCACCGGCGCGTTGCGCAAGGCGAGCGGCTTATACAGGCGCTCCATGAGATCCTGCGCCCGGTCATTGTCGCAGCCGACAAGCACGCGGTCGGGATGCATGAAATCATAGATGGCAGAGCCTTCGCGCAGGAACTCGGGATTGGAGCAAACCGCGAAGTCGGCGTCGGGCCGAAGCGCCGTGAGGCGGCGTTCGATCTCGCGGCTCGTTCCGACCGGCACGGTCGACTTGGTCGCGATCACCGTGAAATCCTTAAGATGGGGAGCAAGCTCTTCAACCGCCTGGAACACGAAGCTCAAATCGGCGTGGCCGTCGCCCCGCCGCATCGGCGTGCCGACCGCGAGAAACACGAGGTCTGCGTCGCCGACCGAAGGCGCGAGATCCGACGAAAATGCGATGCGCCCCATGCGCAAGTTACGGTGCAAGAGCTCGTCGAGGCGCGGCTCGTAGATCGGCACGCCGCCCTGACGAAGGTGCTCGATCTTGCTCGGGTCCTTATCGATGCAAGTCACCGTCCAGCCGAATTCCGAAAAGCAAGCGGCGGAGACGAGGCCCACATAGCCTGCCCCAATCATCGAAATGTTCACGAACGAGGCTCCCGGATTGACGTTTTGGGCTTGAGAATGTCAGCGCTTCCTAGTTCATTCTGCCCTTCCGTTCAATGCTACCTTGCCCTGCAAAAGCCGCGCGTCGCCGCTCCTCCAATGCGCAGTTGACATTGGAGCGGGTGGACGCCATCGACTAGGGCGAGCCGCCGCGCCAGGACCGGCGCATTCCGGCGTATGCAAGTGCCGCGGGGTCTATTAGCAGCAATGGGTCCTCGTCTCCTCTACGCCCTCATCGTAGGGGCCGTGATAACAGGCGCGCTCGCCTTGCGGATCTGGGACCCGAGCCCGGTGGCGCGATTGCGCGCGGTAGTGTTCGACACCTACCAGCAAATCAATCCGCGCCACTTCGATCCCGGTCTTCCTTTGCGCATCGTGGACATCGACGAGGAGTCGCTGAAGCGGATCGGACAATGGCCGTGGCCGCGCACGGTGCTCGCCGAGCTTGTGAAGAAGCTGTCCGGCAACGGCGCCGCGGCGGTCGGCTTCGACATGGTCTTCCCCGAGCCCGACCGCATGTCGCCGGCAAATGCATTGCGCTTCTGGCCGCAGTCCGACGCGCTTGCAAGCTTGCGCGCAGAGGTCGAGAAGCTTCCCTCCAACGATCACGTCCTCGCCGAGGCCATCGGCCAAGGCCCCGTCGTGCTCGGCTTCATCGCCACGCCACAAGGCGGGTCCACGCCGCAATCGAAGGCGGGTTTTGCGCATGGCGGCGACGATCCGAAACTGTTCGCGCCGGCCTATCCCGGCGCCGCCGCAAGCCTGCCCGAGCTCCAAGACAAGGCGTCCGGCGCCGGCTCGCTCAATTGGCTGCCGGAGCACGATCAGATCATTCGCCGCGTGCCCATGGTGGTGCAGGTCGGCGACAAGCTCTACCCGTCCTTCGCCGCCGACATGCTGCGGCTTGCACAAGGCGCCTCGACCTATGTCGTGAAATCGTCGGGCGCGAGCAGCGAGAAGGCGTTCGGCGAAAAGACCGGTATCGTCAAGATCCGCATCGGCGACTACGAGGTCCCGACCGAGGCCGACGGCCAGATGTGGATTAGGTTCACCAAACAGGCCAAGGAGCGCTATCTGCCGGCCTGGAAAGTGCTGAACGGGGATATCGGCAAGGATGCCATCGAAGGCCGTCTCGCCATCATCGGCACGAGCGCGGCCGGCCTGCTCGATCTCCGCGCCACGCCGCTTGAGGCCTCGGTGCCGGGCGTCGAGCTGCATGCGCAAGCCATCGAGCAGATCCTGCAAGGCTCATTCCTGCAGCGGCCGGACTTCGCCACGCCGGCCGAGCTGCTCTACATCCTGGTGCTCGGCCTCCTCATCGCCTTCCTGATCTATCGCCTGGGCGCGGCGGGCAGCGCCGTGCTCGGCGGCGTCGCGGTCGCCACGGTCGTCGCCGTGTCCTGGTACACCTTCGACGCCTTTGGCTGGCTGGTGGATCCGATTTACCCGGCGATCGCGCTCACCGCGATCTACCTCGCCGGAACCCTCTTCGTGTTCCTGCGCACCGAGCGCGAGCGGAACCGCGTGCGCCACGCCTTCGGCCACTATATGGCGCCGGCGCTGGTCGAGCGGCTCGCCGACGATCCCTCGCGTCTCAAGCTCGGCGGGGACACGCGAGATATGACACTCATGTTCAGCGACGTGCGCGAATTTACTTCGATTTCGGAAGGTCTTGACGCCGAGGAGCTCACTGCATTTCTCAACAGTCTGTTCACGCCATTGAGCAAGATTATCCTCGAGGAGCAAGGCACCATCGACAAGTTCATGGGCGACGCCGTGATGGCCTTCTGGAACGCGCCGCTCGACGATGCCGAGCACGCAAGCCATGCCTGCCGGGCGGCGCTGCGCATCATGAAAGAGATGCCGGGGCTCAACGAGCATTGGCGCAGCGAGGCAGCAGTCAAGGGCCGCTCGTTCAACCCGGTGAAGATCGGCATCGGGCTGAACACCGGCATCTGTTGCGTGGGCAATCTCGGCTCGGAGACGCGCTTCGACTATTCGGTGATCGGCGACAACGTCAACGTCGCCTCGCGGCTTGAGGGTCAGTCCAAGATGTATGACGTCGCCGCCATCGTTGGCGAATCCACCGCGGCGCGGGCACCTGACTTTGCCTTTCTCGAGCTCGATCTATTGAAGGTGAAAGGCAAGACGGAAGCCACGCGCATCTTCGCGCTGCTCGGTGACGATGCCCTCAAAGAGACCCGTGGCTTCATCGATATTACCGCGCGTCACGACGAGTTCCTGAGAAAGTACCGGGCCGGAGACTGGGACGCTGCAGATCGGCTCCGCCGCGAATGCGACAGAATGAACGGCTCCGGCCTGCACCGGCTTTATACGCTCTACCGCGAACGCATCGCCTTCTTTAAGCAAAATCCTCCCCCGCCCCATTGGGACGGCAGCACGGAAGCCCTCACCAAATAGCCCATGCCCCAGCCCGTACTGATTGTTCTCGCCGCGGTCGCTGTCCTCATGTGCAAGCATGCGGTCGCCGATTTCTATCTGCAGAGCGCGTATCAATATTTGAACAAGGGAACCTACGGACATCCCGGCGGCATCGAGCACAGCGCCATCCACGTCGCGCTGACGCCGCTCGTGTATCTTGTGATCGCGCCTGCTTCTCTCATGCTCGCGCTGATCATCGCCATCAGCGAGTTTCTGCTCCACTACCATATCGACTGGCTGAAGGAGAGGGTGACCCACCGGAACGGCTGGACCGCGAAGGACCCGGGCTTCTGGTACGCGCTCGGCACCGATCAGCTCGTGCACGGCCTCACTTATCTTGTGATCGTCGGCGTGCTCATCGCTTACGCGATGTGATGCGCCGTACCGTCATTCCGACGAAAGTCGGAATCCAGCGCGCGAAGCGCAAAAACTAAGAACTGGATACCGGCTTGCGCCGGTATGACGCCTGTGGTTAGTGCAGATAAACCCTAGAGCAGCGCCGAGATCTCGCGATTGGCGAATTCCAGCCGGTCGGAGAGCAGGCGGATGATCAGCTTGTGGAACACCGAAGCCGCGGTGGGGTCCTGCGTCTGCATCCTGTCGAAGGACTCCCGCGTCAGCCGGTAGACGACGCTCGGCTCCTCGGCGATCACCGTCGCGGTGCGGGGAACTTGCCGGTAGAAGCCCATTTCGCCCACGACCGTATAGCCCATCATGCGGCGAAGTCTGATCGGACGGCCCTGCTGGTCCTCGATGGTGATGGCGACACAGCCTGAAGCGAGCAGCTCGACGGAGTCTGGTGGCTCGCCTTGCCGGAACAACGCCTCCCCCACTTTCAGCTCACGGCGCTCAAGATAAGGCGCGATGCGGGACATGTCCGCGGCGCCGCCGAATTCTTTGGTGAGCCAGCTCTCGAAGCTATGCGCCGAGGCTTCGCCGACCTCGTGATACATGAGGAGCATGTCCTCGCACCATTCGACCGCCTCGTTGCGCGTGGCAAAGACCTGATGCGGTTGGCCGCTGGCGAAGAAGCCCGCCTTCTGGAAGCTTCCGCGCATCACCTCGCTGAGGCCAGAAAAGACGAGGGTGACGTCGTGCTCGTTGCAATAGTTGCGGAGCTTGACGAGGCTTAACACCGCCGAGGTGTCGAGCCCCGGCACCGCACCGAAATCGAGCACGACATAGCCGACCGGCTTCTCGACCTGAGCGTCGATCGCCCGCCTGATCCGTTCGAACAACCCATTGGATGAGCCGAAGAAGATGAATCCGGAAAGCCAGAACACATGCAGCCGCTCGCCCTCCTCCCGCAATAGCCGCGACGGCTCCGGGGCGCGCTCCACGTTGCTCGAGAATTCGCCGCGGGTGAGGTGACGCCGGATCACGCCGATGCGGCTGTAGCTCAGCGCGAACATGAGGCAGGCGCCGATCACGCCGAGCACCACGCCCATGAGGTAGCCGAAATTGACGATCACGAGCATGATGGCGCCGGCCAAGGCCCAGTCGGCCCATGAGCTTTGTGCCGGCGAGTGCAGCGTCTCGGCGAGGATCGTTACGCCGAGATAGGCGAGCATCCCCATCAGGATCGCCTTCGGCACCATGCTGCCGATATCGGCCCCGGCGAACAGCACCACGGCACAGCCGAGTGCCGTAAAGACGCCCGCGAGCCGCCCCGCGGCTCCCGATTCCTCAAGCAGAATGGCGCCGTTGAGCGAGAGATTGCCGCCGGCTCCGCCGAACACTGCGGCAATGATGTTGGCAAAGCCGTTGGTGCGGAATTCCCTGTCGAGGTCGGCGGACTTTTGTCGCGCCACTTCGAGGCTCGATACGTCGAGCAGCATGGAGATGGCGGTGATGCCGCACACCGCGCCAATTTCCGCGCTGCTCGCGCCAAGCACACCCCAATCGACGTCGTGCTGCATCACCGCCGAGATCGGCCACCACAGCGTGAGCTTGCCGATGCTCGGCAGAAACCAGGCATTGCGCACCGCCTCGTCATGGATGAAGCCGAACAGGACGATGTTCACGATCACGAGGAAGCCGACGAAGGCGACCGGTAGCGCGAGATAAGCGGGCACCAAGCGCCGCAAAAAGACGATGGCCACGGCGAAGACGAGGCCGACAAGGACCTGCGGCCCATAGACCGACGAGTAAAGCAGGGCCCAGCTTGCCGGGGACAGCGTGAGATTGGACTGGGTCACGACCTCGACGCCTCCGGTGATCAGCAGCCAGCCGGAGGCGGCAAGAAATCCGGCGATGACCGGGTAAGGGATGAAGCGGAGCCACTGGCCGAGTCTCAGCGCGCCGAGTCCGAACAGCAGGAAACCGGTGAACAGCGTGCTGACCGAAATGGCGACCATCACGTTGAGGATGATGGCTTGCGTGGTTACGCCCTTGGCCGCGAGCGCCGCGGCGATGGAGCCGGCGAGCACGCTCATGACCGCGATCGCAGGCGTGTCCGGTCCGGCACCGGCCGGCGACAGCGTCGAGGTCAAGGCCACCACGAGGCCCGTCACCACGGTACCCATGATGAGCGCGGCAAGACCAAGCGAGAAGCCGGAGGCGATCGCGCCCTGGAAGATAAGCGCGCTGAAGGAGATGCAGTACGCAATCTGTACGACCGCCGAGATGACGCCCGCCAAAGCGTCGCGCCCAAAGGTCGGCAAATCCATGTTGCGCGGGCGCCGCAGCGCCAGATTAGCGAGCGATTCCAAGGACAGTGTTCGGAATGTTCACGGGTTGAGGCTCCGGCCGATCATGGCCGGGGGGCGCAGCAAATAAAAGGCCAAAATGGCGCGTGCGCGTGTCGGTGAGCGGCTAGGTTTCGTTCATGTGTCGCAGCCGCCCGGCGAGCGCGCGCATCACGGCAATCGCAAAAAATGGCGTCTCGTGGACGAGGAAGAGGAAGGTCTTCTCGTTGATCGGGGCCACCTCGCAGTCGGTCTTGGCGCGCACCGTGGCGCTTCGTACCGATCCATCTATCAAGGCCATCTCGCCGAAGATGCCGCCGCCGCCCAGGGTTTCCATGACCCGGCCGCCGCGTTCGATGGTGACCTCGCCGTTGCGCACCACATACATGGCGTCGCCCTTATCGCCTTCGGCAAAGATCACGTCGCCGGCGGCATAGCGCGCCGGAGGAAACCCCGCATTGGCCAACATTTGGAAGTCGATTGATGCAATTGCCATCGTTGCCATGCTCCCTGGTACGTGCGTTTGAGGATACACTTATGAGGGTCATGTGACGATTCGATAAAGGCCGCGAAAAGCTAACAGGCGGCGATGCCAGCCCTTTGAATTCCGGCCTCATCGGGAGGGGCTCAGGCTTTCGATCTCACCTTCGCGAGCGCTTCGAGCCAGCCGGCATAGCGCGCCTCCCTCTCATCAATCCCCATGGCGGGCTCAAAGGCGCGCGATGGCACCCAGGCGCGTTGCAATTCGTCCTGGCTGCCATAGAAGCCGCTCGCTTGGCCGGCGAGGAAGGCCGCGCCGAGCGCCGTGGTTTCCGGATGGCGCGCGACCTCGACCCGTTCGCCCAAGATGTCGGCGAGGCGTTGCAGAAACCAGCCATTGGCGGTCATGCCGCCATCGACGCGCAAGCTCTCGGACGCCGGGATGCCGCTTTGCGCCATGTCCCCGCGCATCGCATCGAGCAGGTCGCGGGTCTGGAAGGCTACGGCTTCGAGCCCCGCCGCCACAATATCGGCGGCAGAGGCGCCTCGTGTCAGGCCAAGGATTGCGCCCCGTGCCTCGGCGTCCCAATGCGGCGCGCCAAGCCCCTGAAAGGCCGGGACGAGATAGACCCGGGATTTAGGATCGGCGCGGTGAGCAAGGGCTTCGCTTTCCGCAGCCTCGGCGATCAAGCCGAGGCTGTCGCGCAGCCACTGCACCGTGGCTCCGGCCATGAAGATCGCTCCCTCCAAGGCGAAAGTTCGTCTGCCTTCGAGCTGATGAAAGACTGTCGCGAGCATGCGCGCGGTCGAGCCCACCTTGGCATGTCCGGTATTGGCGAGCAGGAAGCAGCCGGTGCCGTAGGTCGCTTTCAGCATTCCCGGCGCGAAACACCCCTGACCATAGGCCGCGGCCTGCTGGTCGCCGGCAATGCCCCTGATCGGGATAGCCACGCCGAAATGCTCGCTTTCCGTCGTGCCGAAATCGTCCTGGCTGTCGCGGAGCTCGGGGAGAAGCTCGCGCGGGATACCGAGACGGTCGAGCAGCCGCTCGTTCCACCACCCGGACCTGATGTCGTAGAGCATGGTGCGGGCGGCGTTGCTCGCTTCTGTCGCGTGGGTCTTGCCACCGGTCAGCTTGAACAAGAGAAAGCTGTCGACCGTGCCGAAGCAGACCTCGCCGGCTCGCGCGCGCTCGGCGAGGCCGGGGATGTTGGCAAGCAGCCAGGCGAGCTTCGTCGCCGAGAAATAAGGATCGATGACGAGGCCCGTGGTTTCCGCAACATACGCGCCCCACCCCTCCTCTTTCAGTTGATCGCAATGCTTCGCGGTGCGCCGGTCCTGCCAGACGATGGCGTTGGCGAGCGGCTTGCCGGTGGCGCGGTACCACACGAGCGTCGTTTCGCGCTGATTGGTGATGCCGATCGCTTCGATCGATTGCGCGCCGACCTCCTTGAGCACGGCGCGTGCCGCCGTGAGCACCGACTGCCAGATCTCCTCTGGATCGTGCTCGACCTCGCCCGGCGCGGGATAGATTTGGGTGAGCGGCACCTGTGCAGAGGCGCAAACGCGGGCCTCTTCATCGAAGGCGATGGCGCGGGTGCTTGTCGTGCCCTGGTCGATGGCGAGCACGAAGCGGCGCCCGTTCATGGGGCGCGCCCGGTCTGGCTCAGGATCCAGCCGCAATATTCGTCGCTCCCCCCTTCCGTCGGCAGCACGAGGAGCGCCGGCAGCTCGTAAGGGTGGAGGCGCTTGGTCTCGGCCAGCACCGCGTCGGCGAGTGACGCCCTCGTCTTGATGATCATGGCCACCTCGTCGGCGAGCTCGCGCGTGCCCTTCCACTCATAGATCGAGATCATGCCGGGGAAGATGTTGACGCAAGCCGCAAGCCGCGCGGCAACGAGGGCGTCTCCGACCCGCTTGGCATCGTCGAGGCTTGCAAACGTCGTGTAAACCAGAACCGGACGATCGTCCTTGGTCATGGATTCACCATTCTCTCCAAAGCGTGCGAGAGACTTGCAATAGGGCAACGCCCCAGCCTTTATAGTGCCCGCTCTCTAAGCCCGCTCCAAGTCCATCGAAGCGACCATGTCCAAGTTTCGCAACATCGCCTTTGTCGCCAGTGAGACGAAAGAAGCACAGGCGGCGCGACGGGAGCTTGTCGCCCGCTATGGCGATGCGGCGCCCGAGCAGGCCGACGTGATTGTCGTGCTCGGCGGCGATGGGCAGATGCTGCAGACCATGCACCGCTATATGAACAACCGCATCCCGATCTACGGGATGAACCGGGGCTCCGTCGGCTTCCTCCTCAACGACTACCGGGAAGACCTGCTGCTTGAGCGCCTCGAGAAGGCGGAGATCAACGTCATCCACCCGCTGCGCATGACCGCCTACGACCGAGCCAATGCCGAGCACAAAGCGCTCGCCATCAACGAGGTGTCGCTGTTCCGGCAGATTTATCAGGCGGCAAAGCTCCGCATCTCCGTCGACGGCCGGGTGCGGCTTGACGAACTCATCTGCGACGGCGTGCTCCTGTCCACCCCGGCCGGGAGCACCGCCGACAATTTGTCGGCACATGGCCCGATCTTGCCGATCAATGCGCCGCTGATGGTGCTGACCCCCATCAGCCCGTTCCGGCCGCGGCGCTGGCGCGGCGCGATCCTGCCCGACGAGGCCATTGTCCAGATCGAGGTGCTCGAGCCGGATAAGCGGCCGGTAAGCGCGGTGGCCGACAACACCGAGTTTCGCGACGTGCTCGCCGTCGAGATCAGGGAGGCGAGCGACGTCGACATCTTCATGATGTTCGATCCCGGCCACAGCCTCGCCGAGCGCATCCTGCGGGAACAGTTCGACTACTGAGGTCTGTCACTACGGCCGCCAGACTTGCGCAATGTCGGCGAGCGACGGCCGCTCTCGCTCTTCGGGCTTCTCCTTGGCGGTGCCGATATAAACGAAGCCCGCCACCCGCTCATTGTCGGCAAGCTTGAGCGCGGCGCGCACGCCTTGGCTGTAGCCATACCACTCGGTGATCCACTGCGCGCCGTAACCGAGCGCGGTGGCGGCGATGAGCAGGTTCTGACACGCGGCCCCGGCGGAGAGAACCTGCTCCCATTCCGGCGCCGCGGGATTGTTCACCACGCTCGAGATGACGGCAATCACCAGCGGGGCGCGCATGAACCGCTTGGCCTCAGTCTCGAGCCGAAATTGGCTCGGATCCTTCTCCTCGCGCTTGCATATCTCCGCAAGGATCTCGCCGAATGCGCCGCGCGCCTCTCCCTGAAACAGCAGGAAGCGCCACGGCACGAGCTTCTTGTGGTCGGGCACCCGCGCCGCCGCGGTCAGGATCTGCTCGATCTCATCTTGGCTCGGTCCAGGCTCGCCGAGGCTGTTGGCGGAGACCGAGCGGCGGGTGAGCAAATGATCGATGGTGGGATTGGTCATGGCTTTCAGCATGGTGGAAGGCGCGTTCCCCTATCGCGAAAAGCCTTGCGAAACAACGTCTCATTGGGGAATCGGGCCAGGCGCGCGACCCCAAATCGGCCTTAGTCATGGCCGAATTTCGCTTACGTGTGGGCGTGGTCGAACGGGGTATAAGGTCCGGCGGGGGCCGGGGGGCCTGACGGGAGCGAACGCCATGGGAGGGAAGCGTTGCGCAGGGCTTGGGCTTTTGCTCGCGCCCACCCTCCTCCTTTGGGCGGTCGGCGCGAGCGCAGAGGACCGGCAAGCTCCCCAAGCGCAGCCAACGCTGGCGCCGACAATCATCCTGCTCGACGGCTCCCTCAGCATGTGGGCGAGGCTCGGCGGACAGAGCAAGGTCGCCATCGTGCGCTCGACCCTTGGTCAGACCTTCACAGACTATGAAGATCGCATCGCGTTCGGTCTTGTGGCGTTCGGCCACCGCGGCGGCGGAACTTGCACCGAGGCTGAACTCTTGGCGAAGCCTGGCGAGCTCAGCTCGAAGACGCCAGGCAAGCTCTTGTTCGGTGCGGGCTTCAAGCCAAAGGCGGCAAAGCCGATCGCAGCCGCGCTGGTCGAGGCCGCCAAGCAAACGCCGGCCACGGGTCTCGATGTCGTGCTCATCAGCGACGGGCTCGACAGCTGCAAGGCCAATGTCTGCGCCACGGTGAAATCGCTGAAGCAAGCGGCGCCGGGCTTGCGCATCCATGTCATCGGCTTCGACCCCAAGGCGAAGCAAAGCGTCAAGGCCCTCGGTTGCGTGGCAAAGACCACCGGGGGCCA
>DATDLA010000197.1:0-4650 GCA_036519535.1 Methyloceanibacter sp. | reverse complement strand
GAGCGCCACGCCTTCGGAGATGGTGACCCCGGTGAAGCGGGCGCTCTGCTCGCGGCGCGCCTCCTGACCGCCCTCCTCGCTCACCGCGAGGCCGCCTGAAGCGATCATCTCGGCGATCACCATGGCGGTCGTCTGCAGCGCCTCCACCTCCTCGTCGCTATAGTGGCGCTGGGTGCGGTTCTGCACCGTGAGCACGCCGATGGTGTGGCCGCCCCTGAGGATCGGCACCCCGAGAAAGGAGTGGTAGACCTCTTCGCCGGTCTCCGGCCGGTAGGAGAAGGCGGGGTGGACCTGGGCGTCGGCAAATTGCATCGGCTCGCCGTGCTCGGCGATCAGCCCGACCAGGCCCTCGCCGGACTTCAGATGCGTGTTGTGCACCGCCTCGGGGTTCAAGCCTTCGGTGGCGAACAGCTCGAGCGAGGCGTCGCGGCGGCGCAGATAAAGCGAGCACACCTCGGCCACCATGTTGGAGGCGATCAGCACCACGACCTTGTCGAGACGCGCCTGCGCGCTCTCGCGCTCGGCCATGACCTCGCGCAAGCGGCGGAGCAGCAATCTCGGGGCGCCAACGGAAATTGGCATGGGGTCCAGTCCTCGCCGCCCGGTTTAGCGGCGAACCTGAGCTTATAAAGGCTTGAGGTGGCCGCGCTATCAGTCTAGCGGCTGTCCAATCCGAACAGCGAATGCAAGGTCCGCACCGCAAGCTCGGCGTAGGCCGCATCAATCAATACGCTGATTTTGATCTCCGAGGTGGAAATCGCCTCGATATTGATGCCTTTTTCGGCCAAAGCGCTGAACATCTGCGAGGCAACGCCGGCGTGGCTGCGCATGCCGACCCCGATGGCCGACACCTTGGCGATATCCGAGGAGCCGCGCAAATCGGCATAGCCGATGGCCTCTCGCGACTTCTTCAAGACCTCGATGGCGCGGTCGAAATCGGCGCTCTGCACGGTGAAGGTGAGATCGGTGAAGCCGTCCTCTGAGACGTTCTGCACGATCATGTCGACATTGATGTGGGCCTCGGCGAGCGGGCAAAACACCTGCGCCGCCACGCCTGGCTTGTCGGCGATCTTGAGCAAGGTCACCTTGGCCTCGTCGCGTGCGTAGGCGATTCCGCTGACGACATTTTGCTCCACGATCTCATCCTCATGACAAACGAGCGTTCCGCAGGCCTCGGCAGCTTTGGCGCCGTTCAAATGTGGCGGCTCGAAGCTCGAGCGCACCAACACTCTCACGCCGCGCTGCATGGCAAGCTCAACCGAGCGGGTTTGCAGCACCTTGGCGCCCTGCGAGGCCATCTCCAACATCTCTTCATAGGAGATTCTGTCAAGCCGATGGGCTTTCGGCACGATTCTCGGGTCGGTGGTGTAGACGCCGTCGACGTCGGTATAGATGTCGCAGCGGTCGGCATCGAGCGCCGCCGCCAAGGCCACGGCGCTGGTATCTGAGCCGCCGCGGCCAAGTGTCGAGATGCGGTTCTCGGGGCCAATGCCCTGGAAGCCAGCCACCACCGCCACCTCGCCGTTCATCATGCGGGCCTTGAGCGTGTCCACGGCGACGCCGGTGATCCGGGCGGCGCGGTGCGCCCCGTCGGTGGTCATCGGGATCTGCCAGCCCTGCCAGGAGCGCGCCCTGACCCCGATCGACTGGAGGACGATGGCGAGCAGCCCAGAGGTCACCTGCTCGCCTGAGGCCACCACCGCATCATATTCGCGGGCGTCGTACATGGCCGACACTTGGTTGCCGCTCTTCAGCTTGAAGCCCCAGGCGTCCTCCACGAGAGCCACGAGCTGATTGGTCTGGCCGGCCATGGCCGAGACCACCACGGCGCAAGCGTGCCCGGCGTCGACCTCGCGCTTCACATGCGCGGCGACGTTGCGGATGCGTTCGACGTCGGCGACCGACGTCCCGCCAAATTTGAGCACCAACAGGGACACTTGCCCCTCCCGGGCCGCGAGCGCGCCATCGAAAGCGCCACTGGCCCATAGCAACAGCATGGCCGGCCCCAGGGCCGGCCAGAAAGCGGTTCTACATACTGACTGCCGGCCCTGGCCGCAACCTCACCTCACCCTCTCTCGGCATTCTTGACAGCGGGTTAAGGGCCACGGTCAATGCCCTATGGTCCATGCCCCCCATGACACGCCGACCCTCGACCGCGAGGAGGTCGCCCGCTTCGCGCGGCTCAGCGGGCAATGGTGGGACGAGCGCGGCCCCTTCCGCCAGCTCCACCGCATCAATCCCGTGCGGCTGACCTATATCCGCGACCAGCTTTGCCGGAGGTTCGAGCGCGACGCGAGAGGGGCGGCGAGCCTTGCCGGCTTGAGCGTGCTCGAGATCGGTTGCGGCGGGGGTCTCGTGTGCGAGCCTCTGGCGCGGCTCGGCGCATCCGTCACCGGCATCGACCCTGCGGCAGAGAGCATCGCGGCGGCAAAGGCCCATGCCTCGGCCGGAGGGCTCGACATTGCCTATCAGGGGACGACCGCCGAGGAGCTTGCCTCACGCGGGCAAAGCTACGACGCCGTGCTCTTGCTCGAAGTGGTCGAGCACGTGCCCGACGTGCCCGCCTTCCTCAAGGGCGTGGCGCCGCTCGTGAGGCCTGGAGGTCTCATGATCCTCTCCACGCTCAACCGCACGCTGAAATCGTTCGCCCTCGCCATTGTCGGCGCCGAGTACATCCTGCGCTGGCTTCCGATCGGCACCCATCAATGGCAGCGCTTCGTGACGCCAGAGGAGCTCGCCTCGGCGCTCTCCGCCGTTGGCCTTGCCATGACCGGCGCGGAGGGCCTTATCTACGATCCGTTCTCCGACGAATGGCGCCTCGGAACCGACACCGATGTGAATTATTTTGCGGCCGCCACGCGGCGGTAGCATTCGGGAATAGGCCATGATCTTTCGCCAGCTGTTCGATTCAACCTCAAGCACCTACACCTATCTGCTCGCCAGCCGCCATGGCGGCGAGGCGCTGATCATCGATCCGGTGCTCGAGCGCGTCGACCGCTACATCCAGCTCCTGCGCGAGCTCGATCTGCGCCTGGTGAAGGCCATCGACACGCACCTGCACGCCGACCACATCACCGGGCTCGACGCGCTCCGCGAGCGCACCCAATGCATCACCGTCATGGGCGAGCAGACCAAGGCAGACGTCGTCTCGATCCGCGTCACCGACGGCGACCGTGTCGGCATCGAAGGCCTGAGCCTCGAAGTCGCCTACACGCCGGGCCACACCGACGATTCCTACAGCTATCTCCTGCCCGATCGCGTGTTCACCGGCGACACGCTGCTGATCCGCGGCACCGGGCGCACGGATTTCCAGAACGGCGACCCGCGCGCCCAATACGAGTCGCTATTCGGGCGCTTGCTGAAGCTGCCGGACGAGACGCTGGTCTATCCCGCGCACGACTATAAGGGCGACACGGTGAGCACCATCGGCGAGGAACGCGCCTTCAATCCGCGCCTCCAGGTCAAGTCCATCGACGACTATGTGACGCTGATGAACAACCTCAATCTGCCCAACCCCAAGATGATGGACGTTGCCGTCCCCGCCAATATGCGCATCGGCTTGGCGCAGCAGATCGTCGCCGATCACGGCTGGGCTCTGACCGCGGAGGACGCCAAGGCCATGCTTGGCGATCAGGATGTTGCCCTGATCGACTTGCGCGAGGTGCAGGAACGCAAGCGCGACGGCGTCATCCCAGGCTCAGTGCATGTGACCTATCCGAATGTGCGGGAGAGCCTCCAGGCGGACGGGCTGTTGCAGCAGCTCGCGCGCTCTTCAGGCAAGCGCCTGATCTTCTATTGCTCCTTCGGCTTGCGATCGGCCATGGCCGTGCAGGCGGCACAAGCCGCGGGGCTCGAGCGCTCCCGCCACATCCATGGCGGCATTCAGGCCTGGAGGGAGGCCGAAGGACCGCTGATGAAGTAGCGAGGCGGGGCAGGTCCTAGTAACCGCGGGGGTAATAGCCGCGGGGGGGCCGATAATAGCCCTGGGGGCCGCCATATGGCTGCTGCCGGAACCAGCCGCCGAACAAACCCCGTCTCGGCCGATCGTAGCGCTGATCGTAGCCGGGCCCAGGCCCAAACCAGGGGGGACCGGCATCCCCATAGCGCGGATAGGCTGGCTGCGTCGCCACTTTCGCCTCACCGCCCGGCGTGACGCCGGCAAGGACGACCTTGGTGTTCTCCATGCCGTTCTCTTTGACCAGGGTATAAAGGACGGTCGCGTTTGTCGGCGAAATGCGCACGCAGCCATGCGAGGCGGGTTTGCCGAGGTTCTTCACCTCAAGGCTGCCGTGGATCGCATGTCCATCTTTCATATAGAAAATGGCATGCGGCATGGGGGCGTTGTCCCACTCTTTGCTGTACCAGATCTCATTCATGGACATGGCAGTATAGTTTCCCGACGGAGTCGAATATCCTCGTTTCCCCGTTGAGACCGGCCAGTTGTATTTCTCAATTCCGTCGACGAAGACGGTCATCTCCTGCCGCGACTTGTCGATATTTATCAGGATCTGCGAACCGGCTTTGGCAGGGGCACTCTTGGCCTCCGGCTCGGTGGTTGCAGATTTCGGTTCGGGCTGCGCGGGCGCGGGCGCGGCGGGATCGGCGTTCGGCTGCCCGGCCGTGGCCTCAGGCGTGGCTTCCGCGCTCGGA
>DATDLA010000196.1:0-2379 GCA_036519535.1 Methyloceanibacter sp. | reverse complement strand
ATCACCCCCAGCGCGCCGAGTATCGTCCGCGATCCCGCCGGAAATCAAATGCCGCATCCAGTTTAAGTGAACTACGCAGCCAGTAACCACGGCTCATGCGGCCAGGCGCTCGGTGAGGAAAGCGGCAAGCACTTCGACCCTGGCCGGCCTTGGGCCCCCCGTCGGCATGACGAGATGCAGCGCGATCGGCGGTGGGGACCAATCCGGCATCACCGCTTCAATGCGCCCGTCTTCTATTGCTTCGCCGACGACGAAATCGGGCTGCACGGCGAGCCCAAGCCCGGCGAAGAGCGCAGGCGCAAGAGCGTCGGCATTGTTGGCCCGCAGTGGCCCGTTCGGCCGCAAGTGCACCTCCTCGCCCGCTTTGTTGACGAAACGCCAGACGTCCGGCGTCGGCAGATAGGCATAGCAGAGGCAGGCATGGTGCATGAGGTCGCTTGGATGGGTCGGGCGTCCATGCTGCTGGAGATAGGAAGGAGCGGCAACGAGATAGCGGCCGACATCCCGCAGCCGCCTCGCCCGCAACGAGGAATCCGGCAGCGCGGCGATGCGCAAGGCAGCATCGAATCCGGCCCCGATGAGGTCGACAATCTCGTCGCTCAAATGCAGATCGACCGAAACTTCAGGGTATTTGGCCAGGAACTCCGGCAGAAGCGGCGCCACCTCTTTGAGGCCGAAGGACATCGGCACCGCCACGCGCACGAGCCCGCGCGGCGTGGCCGATTGTGCATGCGCTTCGCTTTCCGCAGCCTCACCTTCCGCCAGGATGCGCGCGGCGCGATCGAGCAGGCGCTGCCCTGCGTCGGTCAGCGCCAGCCGGCGCGAGGTGCGATTGAACAGCCGCGCGCCGAGCCTCTTCTCCAGCCTGGCCACAGCCTTGGAGACCGTGGCCTTGGACAGTTCGAGATCCTTGGCGGCGAGCGCGAAGGAGCGCAGTTCGGCAATCTTGGCGAAGACCGCGAGCCCTTCGAGATCCGGCAGCTTTGGCATAATTGGAAACGATGAATTTCTGATGTTTCCCTTTAAGAGCCGATCCTGCACCCTATCTTAATGCCATGCAACAGCGCCAGCATGGCGCGGAGGGTAACGACATGATCGAGGTAAGATCGTTCGATGGTCTTGGCGGAGCCGACCATGGCTGGCTCAAGGCCAAGCATCATTTCTCTTTCGGCGGCTATTACGACCCCGAGCGCATCGGCTGGGGCTCGATTCGCGTGTGGAACGACGACGAGATCGCTCCGCACACCGGTTTCCCGCCGCATCCGCACGCCAATATGGAGATCATCACCTATGTCCGCGACGGGGCCATCACCCACGAGGACAGCCTCGGCAACAAGGGACGCACTGAGGCGGGCGACGTTCAGGTGATGAGCGCAGGCAGCGGGGTCCGCCACGCCGAATATAATCGCGAGCCCGAGACGACCCGCATCTTCCAGATCTGGATCGAGCCGGACCGCGAAGGCGGCAAGCCCTCTTGGGGCGCCAAGCCCTTCCCCAAGGGCGACCGCGCTGGCTCGTTCGTGGTTCTGGCGAGCGGCTTCGACGGCGATTCCGACGCGCTGCCGATCCGCGCCGAGGCGCGTGTTCTCGGCGCCACGCTCAAAGCTGGCGAGACCGCCGAATATGCCCTTGGCAAAGGCCGCCACGGCTACCTCGTGCCGACTGAAGGCGAGGTCGAGGTGAACGGCTTAAGCCTCAAGGCGCGGGACGGTGCCGCGATCGAGGACGAGTCGGTAGTCAAGATTACCGCGCTGAAGGACTCCGAGATCGTCCTGGTCGACGCGCCCTAAGCCGCCGGTTCTTCGACATCTGAAGCAAAGGGCCTGCCTCGGCAGGCCCTTTTTGCTGGCATTGGCAGGGTCGCCCGATTAAGCAACGGGCGATGCTGCTCGGCTGCGAACAACTTCTCGCCTCATCCCGCCTCAACGGACTGCGCGTTGGCGTGCTCGCCAATCCAGCCTCGACCGACCATGGCTTCCGGCACGTGGTCGATCTGCTCAGCCACTCCAACCGCCACAAACTCGCCGCCATCTTCGGGCCGCAGCACGGCTACCGCTCAGACCTGCAAGACAACATGATCGAGACGCCGCACGACAAGGACCGGCGCCGCAACGTTCCGATCTTCTCGCTCTACAGCGAGACGCGCGAGCCGACCAAGGAGATGCTCGGCCTCATCGACGTTCTGGTCATCGATCTGCAGGACGTTGGCGCGCGCATCTACACCTTCATCTACACCATGGCGAATTGCCTGCGCGCCGCGGCGCGTCATGGGCTCCCCGTCATCGTGTGCGACCGCCCTAACCCCATCGGCGGCGGCCAGGTCGAAGGACCGACGCTCGAGCCCGGATTTGAGTCCTTCGTCGGCCAGTTCCGCATGCC
>DATDLA010000195.1:0-2030 GCA_036519535.1 Methyloceanibacter sp. | reverse complement strand
AAGCGTGAAGGCAGCCCGCCGCCGGCTCGCCAGCGGCACGGCGCGAACCTCCTCGACCGGCGCCTCAAGCCCACGCGAGGCCAGTGCCGCGATGACAAGCTCGCGCTTCCAGGCGAGATAGGCTCGGGCCTCCATGTGGTGGAGGGCGCAGCCGCCGCAGGTGCCGAAGTGAGGGCAGACCGGCGCGATGCGCTCGGGGCTCGGCTCGAGAATGGCAAGCGGCTCGGCGCGGGCTTCGCCCGGCCCGGCCGCGACGGAAGCCAGCTCGCCCGGAAGCGTGAAGGGGACGAATAGCGGCCCGTCAGGGCCTTGCGCCACGCCGTCGCCCTAGGCGCCGAGGCGCTCGATCCTGACCTCAAGCTCCATGCCGGGCGCCGATCAGCACTTCCTCATTGCCGCTGCCGCCCGGGATAGGGGAGGGCATCTCGGTGAACACTTTCCAGCCTGGGGTCGCGTCGATGAAGGCCCGCACCTCCGCGACGGCTCTCGCCCTCGCCTGAGCGTCATGCACGATGCCACCCCTGCCGACCGCTTCGCGCCCCGCCTCGAATTGCGGCTTCACCAAGGCGACGAGCCAGGCGCCCGGCGCGGCAAGGCTCAGCGCCGCCGGCAAGCCCTTGGTCAGGCTGATGAAACTCACGTCGGCGACGATGGCGCCGACAGGGCCGTCGATGACCTCCGCATCGAGGCTCCTGGCGTCGGTTCCCTCCAACGCCACCACCCGCTGGTCCTGACGAAGCTTGGCGTGCAGCTGGCCCCGGCCGACATCCACGGCAAACACCAGTTTCGCCCCGCGGGCGAGCAGGACCTCGGTGAAGCCTCCGGTCGAGGCGCCGATATCGAGCGCGATGCGCCCCTTTGGGTCGAGGCCGAAGGCGTCGAGCGCGGCGGCGAGCTTGAGGCCCCCTCGCGAGACAAAGGGAGAGGCGTGCGCGTCGACGATGAGGCTCGCGCCGGGCTCAACCAGCGCCCCCGGCTTCAGCGCAGGCTGGCCTTCCACGCTCACCGCGCCGAGGCGGACCAGGTCGGCGGCGCGCGAGCGGGTGACGGCCAGGCCCCTCTCAACCAAAATTCGGTCGAGCCGCATTTTTTTGTAGATGGCCATATGCGCTTCTCTTATACACTTGGCCTGCGTGGGGGATTCTCGCGCGCGGATGACGAACCGGGAGCGGACGGCACCGCCAACTATACTGCGAAGCGCACCGCTCGGCGCGCCCTCGCGGAGGTCTCGTGAGCCAAAGTACGACGGCTTACCTCACCGAAAAGTGCGAAGTCCGAAATCGTGACGTGGCCGGTGGCAAGGCCGTATTTGCCCGGGAGCTGATCGAGCCCGGCGAGGTCATTGCTGTGTGGAGTGGGCGCCTGGTTTCCGCCGAGGAGCTCGACCACCTCTCCGAAGACATCCGGCGCCACACCGCGCAGGTCGAGGAGGGCCTTTATCTCGCCTCGCTGAACCCCGACGAGGCGCCGGACTACATCAACCACAGCTGCGAGCCGAATGCAGGCCTCGACGGGCAGATCACCATCGTCGCCATGCGCAGGATCAGGCCTGGCGATGAGGTCACCATCGACTATGCCATGTGCGACGGCTCGCCTTACGACGAGTTCGACTGTGCCTGCGGCTCCTCGCACTGCCGCGGCCGAGTGAGCGGGAACGATTGGCGCGATCCCTCACTGTGGAAGCGCTATGCCGGCCATTTCTCGCCCTATCTGCAGCGCCGCATCGCCGCCCTGCAAGCCGAGCAATCGCCGCGCCGGCGGGTACGCAAGCGGTCCGCTCTCGCGCTCGTGCACGGCGCGAACGGCAATCTCGCATGAGCCACAGCCAACTTCTGACCATCAACCCAAAATGAGAGCAAAGCGGAGAAAACGGACATGATGCTCGTCCGTAGTTATATCGCGCCTAGTGAAATTCAGGGTCTCGGTGTCTTTGCCGGCGAATTCGTTCCGAGCGGCAGCCACATCTGGGTGCTGAACCCGAAACTCGACGTCTTCCTCCATCGGGGGGAGATCGCGATGCTGCCCGCGCA
>DATDLA010000194.1:0-3603 GCA_036519535.1 Methyloceanibacter sp. | reverse complement strand
GCGAGCCTCGGCGCGGCCGGTTCGCCGCTGCAACGCCGGCACCGCGTCCCAAGGGAGGGCCCCAAGCACGGGATCGCTTCCCATGCGCAAGACCGAGGGGAGATCATGGGCTCCGAGATCATCGGCAATCACGCGGACGGCGTCCTCCGGCGTCGCTGCCCGCGTGACTTCGGCGCCTTGGCTCGTGAGCATGGCGGTCATGAGGTCGATCAGGGCTTCATGGCGCGCGCGCGCGCGGGCCGGAATCGTGCCACGCGGGTGACGGCGCAAGCGCTCCTCGACCGCGGCCTCACGCGTTCTGTCCTTGGTCGTAATGCCGAGCGCCGCACGGATGCGCGACAGAACCAAAGCGCGGGCTTGGTCGGTTGCGATCATTTTTCCCGGCTCCTCTTCCTGTACAGCGCCTGGAAGGTCTCCCCTTCAGGCGCCGGCAGATCGCGTGTGTCCGTCCAGGCACCGGCGAAGGGCAGGGCGCTGAACCTCCCGCGGTCCCCGGCGAGTCGCACCAGCATCGGCGCGATCGCGCGCCCAAGCGCGTGATAGAGGCGCGGGCGCTTCGCCGCGAACGCCCACAGCCGGAGCGCGAGGCGCTGCCTCAACGGCGGATCGCCGCGCTCGAAATCGCGCTCCCGCCATTTTCGCATCATTGCCGGCAGCGGAATCGCCATGGGGCAGACTTCCTCGCAGCGCCCGCAGAAGCTCGATGCATTGGGAAGGTCGCGCGCATGGTCGATGCCGTAAAGCGCCGGCGTCAGCACCGCCCCCATCGGCCCCGGATAGAGCGAGCCATAGGCATGTCCGCCGATCGTGCCGTAGACCGGGCAATGATTGAGACAGGCGCCGCAGCGGATGCAGCGGAGCATGGCGCGGAAGTCGCCGGCGAGCATCTCGCTCCGCCCATTGTCGAGCAGCACAACGTGATAGGCGCGCGGTCCGTCAGGATCGCCGGGGCGGGCGGGGCCCGTGGCGAACGTGGTGTAGGTGGTGATCTCCTGTCCGGTGCCCGAGCGGGCAAGGAGGCGCAGCACGGTGCAGGCGTCTTCCAGCGTTGGCACGATCTTCTCGATCGAGGCGATGACGATATGCGTGGCCGGCAGCGTCTCGGTAAGGTCGCCGTTCCCCTCATTGGTGACGATCACCGAGGATCCGGTCTCGGCGATGAGCAGGTTAGCGCCGGTGATGCCGACTTCCGCCGAAAGAAACTTCTCGCGCAGCACGGCGCGGGCTTCGGCCACGAGGTCCGGCACGGCGCTCAAGGAGCGGTCTTGCGGCAGGCCGCGATGGGCGCGCACGAAGTCCTCGGCGATCTCCTCTTTATTGAGATGGATCACCGGAGCGATGATGTGGCTCGGCGCCTCTCCCCTGATCTGGATGATGTGCTCGCCGAGATCGGTCTCCGCTACCTCGATGCCGGCGGCTTCGAGATGCGCGTTGAGCCCGATCTCCTCCGATACCATCGACTTTCCCTTGGTGATGAGGCGGGCGCCGGCCTCCCGGCAGATCTCCAGCACGATGTCGCGCGCGTCGGCCGCGCTCGGCGCGAAATGCACATGCCCCCCGCTCTCGACCACCTTCCGCTCATAGGCTTCGAGATAGAGATCGAGATGGAGAAGCGTATGGTCCTTCAGCGCGCGCGCCTCCTCGCGCAGCTGGTCGAATTCCGGCAGCTTCGCCTTGGCGGTTGCACGCTTGACGATGAAGCCGCTTTTGACGTTGAGAAGCGCCCGCTGCAGCTTGGCGTCGGCAAGCGCTCGCGCGGCGCTTTGCTTGAAGGTTAGCGGCGAAGCGTCGGCCAAGGCGGCTCACCCCACCTTCCGGGCTTGACCGATGGCAGGTGCCTCGGTCATGCCGGCCAGCAGCTCCGCCACGTGACGGCACTCCACATGCGAGCCATCGCGGGACAACTTGCCGGCGATATGCAGAAGGCAGCCGAGATCGCCGGCAAGCAGGCAAGCCGCGCCAGACTTCACGATGTTGCGGGTCTTGGCCTCGTCAATGGCGCTGGAAATCTCTGGATATTTGACCGAGAAGGTGCCGCCGAAGCCGCAGCACACTTCGGTCTCCTCCATCTCGGTGAGCGCGAGCCCGTCCACGCTTGCCAGCAACCGGCGCGGCGCGTCGCGCACCTTCAGCTCGCGCAAGCACGAGCAGGAATCGTGATAGGTGACGCTTCCGTCGAACCGCGCGGTAACCTTGTCGGCGCCAAGCACCTCGACGAGGAAACTCGTGAGCTCGTAGCTCTTGGCGCCGAATGCGCGTGCTCTTTCCGCAAAGTGCGGATCGTCGGCGAGCAGGCTCGGGTAATGCACCCGCAGCATCCCGGCGCAGGACCCTGATGGCGCCACGACATAGTCGAAGGGTTCGAAACTCTCGATCACGGCCTTCGCAATCGCCTTGGCGTCGGCCCGGTCGCCGGAATTGTAGGCAGGCTGCCCGCAGCAGGTCTGGCTCTCCGGCACTTCGACCCTTGCGCCCGCATTCTCAAGAAGCTTGATCGCGGCGAAGCCAACGCTCGGCCTGAACAAATCCACCAAGCAGGTGATGAAGAGCCCGACCAAGGGCCGCTTTTCGGCTGCTTCCGTCGTCATTCTTACCCTGATGGTTAAGACCGGGGGGCCGGGGGGCTTGCTGGGGCCGGCAGGATAGAAACGTCCCGATGTACCATCGGCGCTCTGGCGTAAGAAGTCCGAAGTCGGCCAAGACCAGAACTAGGAGGGGGTAGTGCCGAGGACCAGGGCGGCCTTTGGCTTGGGGCCGCGTTGGATATTCAAAGCGAGCGGACGCGAGCCACAGAATCCGAATCGTAGGGAAATGGAGCCCCGATGTCATCCCCGGGGCTCGCATTTCGGCGCCGTAGTCGCCAAGCACGCAGCATCGTTCACTTAACCTGTGCGTTCTGCCAAATGTAGGCCGGCCGTGGCCGAAACGCGAAGTGCGTTTGGGACGACGTCATCCCGCTTTGTGGATTTTTGTCTCCGGCGAAGGCGACGAACGCAAAGGCCACAAACAGCCCCAGCATTACGATCAGGATCGGTTTCATGGGTTCTCTCCTCATTACGGTTGCGGTCCAAGCACAATGGATCGTCGCTGGTGGAGAGCGCTGTGGTGTTTCGCACATCGGCACTCTGGCGTAAGAAGTCCGAAGTCGGCCACGACCAGAACCAGGAGGGGGTAGTGCCGAGGACCAGGGCGGCCTTTGGCTTGGGGGCCGCATTGCTCATTGTCTTGCGCGCCGGACCCGGCATTGCGGCCGAGCCCACGCGCCTCGTCATGCCCGTCGTCTACGGCACCCATCTGCCCGGGCTCGGCGAGCCCGCGGCGCGACTTGCCAAGCTCGTCAAGCAACTTTCCGGCGGCGCCATCGAGCTCGACCTGAAGCAGCCGGGCGATGGCACGGAGCCGCAAGAGATCCTCGACAAGGTTTCGCGTGGGCAGGTCGATGCCGGCTTCGCCACGGCAAATTTCTGGGCCGCGAAGGTGCCGGCGGCGGCGCTGTTCGGCGGCTTCCCCTTCGGCCCCGACGCCAAGGGCTATGTCGACTGGTTCTTCGCCGGCAACGGATTGAAGCTTTATCAGGAGATGTATGACGAGGCCGAGCTGAAC
>DATDLA010000193.1:0-9588 GCA_036519535.1 Methyloceanibacter sp. | reverse complement strand
CGTGGTCGAGATGGACGCAGCCTCCCATACCGGCATCGACGACATCCGCGACCTGATCGACAGCGCCCACTACAAGCCGAACACCGCCCGCTACAAGGTCTACATCATCGACGAGGTGCACATGCTGTCGAAGCAGGCCTTTAATGGCCTGCTCAAGACTCTGGAAGAGCCGCCGGAGCATGTGAAGTTCATCTTCGCCACCACGGAAGCGCGCAAGGTTCCGGTCACGGTGCTGTCGCGCTGCCAGCGCTTCGACCTGAAGCGCATCGAGGTCGAGCAGCTTGCCGAACATCTCGCCGGCATCGTGGCGCAGGAAAATGCCACGGCCGACCCCGCAGCCTTGATGCTGATCGCGCGCGCCGCCGAAGGCTCGGTGCGCGATGCGCTGTCGATCCTCGACCGCGCCATCGCCTTCGGCTCGGGCAAGGTGGAGGCGGGCTCGTTGCGCGGGCTGCTCGGGCTTGCCGACCGCGGCCGCGTCTTCGATCTCTTGGAGACCGTGCTTGCCGGCGAGGCCGGCAACGCGCTCGCGAAGCTTAGCGGCCTGATCAATGACGGCGCCGAGCCGGCGCAAGCGATCACCGACCTCGCCGACGCCGTTCATGCCGTGACCTTGGTCAAGGCGGCCGGCACGTCCGACCCCGCTTCGAGCGAGGCCGAGCGGGCAAGCGCCGCCGATCTCGCCAAGCGCCTCTCCATGCCGGTGCTCGCCCGCGCGTGGCAGATGCTGCTGAAAGGGCATGAGGAGGTGAAGTCCTCAGCCAGGCCGCACGCCGCCGCCGACATGGTTCTGGTGCGGCTTGCCTATGCCGCTGACCTGCCGACGCCCGGCGATCTGATGCGCCGCCTCGGCGACAACAGCGGGGAAGGGGAAGGTGCGCCGCGTGCGATGCCCAACAGACAGGCCCCGCGCGAGCCGGCTCCTGCCATGCGGCGGGAAGCGCAAACGCCGGCGCTTGCGCCGGAACCATCGCCGGTCGCCGAGACGGAAGACCCCGCTCCCCCCGCGCCTCAGCCGTCGCTCGCCAATCCGAAGAGCTTCGAGGAAGTGGTGGCGCTCGCCGAGGAGAAGCGCGATTTGAAGCTCAAGCACGCGCTCACCGAGCAGGTGCGACTCGTGCGCTTCCGTCCCGGCCATCTCGAGCTCAATCCGCTCGGCACCGCGCCGAAGGAGCTCGGCCAGGACCTGATGCGCAAGCTGAAAGCCTGGACCGGCCGGGTGTGGATCGTGGCCTTGAGCGGAGACGAAGGCGCTGCGCCGCTGGGGGTGCAGCGCCGCGAGCGCGAGGTCCGCGAGATCGAGCGCATCCGCGATCACCCCGATGTCAAGCAAGTGCTGCAACATTTCCCCGGCGCGCGGATCGCCGCGGTGCGAGCGACCGCAAGCGAGGAGCCCCCGGCCCCCCCGGCCGAGATCGATGAGGGGGCCGAGCAGGAGTTCAAGGAGGACGGGACCGACCCATGAAGAATTTTGCCGGCATGATGAAGCAGGCCCAGGAGCTGCAAGGCCGCATGGCCGAGATGCAGGCTGAGATGGAGCGCGCCCGCGTCGAGGGGCAGTCCGGCGGCGGCCTCGTGGTGCTGACGCTGAACGGCAAGGGCGAGCTGGTAGGGGTGAAGATCGACGCCTCGCTCCTCAAGCCCGATGAAGTCGAGATCCTGGAGGATCTCATCGTCGCCGCCCATACCGACGCCAAGGCCAAGGTCGAGAGGATATTGCAGGAGAAGATGCAGACCCTCACCGGCGGCCTGCCTCTCCCGCCGGGATTGAAGCTGTTCTGATGCCCGCACGCGGCCGCAGCACATTTCCCCTCTCTCCTCGCGGGAGAGGGTGGCGCGGGCGAGCGTGCTCGGCCGCGCCGGGTGAGGGGGCCTTTGCTCACCTTCACCCCTCACCCTTTCCGCCGTGCGACTTGCGCAGGGCTTCGCTCGCGCAAGATCGCGGCAGAAAGCCCTCTCCCACAAGGGGAGAGGGGACGCTTTCATCGCTCCTCTTGGTTCCTACGTCCTGATGGCGCGGGCCGCCGCGAGCGCCGAGATCGAGCGCCTCATCCAATTGCTGGCGCGCCTGCCGGGCCTCGGCCCCCGCTCGGCCCGCCGCGCCGCACTTCATCTCGTCAAGAAAAAGGAGCAGCTTCTCGCCCCGCTCGCCGCGGCGCTCACCGAGGCGCATGACCGCATCGTCACCTGCGAGACCTGCGGCAATATCGATACCGTCAGCCCGTGCACGCTCTGCCGCGACCAGTCTCGCGACCGTTCGCTGATCTGCGTGGTGGAGGAGGTCGGCGATCTCTGGGCGCTCGAGCGCGCCCATGTGCTGAACGGCCTCTATCACGTGCTCGGCGGCACGCTGTCGCCGCTCGACGGCGTCGGGCCTGAAGACTTGTCCATCGCCAAGCTGATCGAACGCGCGGGCGATCCGCAGGTGAGGGAAGTTCTGCTCGCGCTGAACGCCACGGTCGAGGGCCAGTCGACCGCGCATTATCTGACCGACCAGCTTGCCGGCACGAACGTCACGATCTCGCGTCTTGCCCACGGCGTGCCGATCGGCGGCGAGCTCGATTATCTCGACGAGGGCACCCTCGCCGCCGCGGTCAAAGCCCGCAAGACGATGTAAGGGAACCCGAACCTTACCGGCGCGTATTATTGCTTTATCCCACAGGCCAACTTGACCGCTTCCGAAATCGGGAGCGCAATCGGCCAAATCGAATCGCCCGGATCGGCGGGCTTGGCTAGAGGCCGATCGATCAGCGGGTCGCCGATCAAGACCGAGCGACCCCGTTCAAGAGGACGCTCAAGATGAACAAGCTCATGACGATTGTCGTTGCGGCGCTCGCGCTTGCGCTCGTCGCCTTCACGCCTGATCTTGCCTCGGCAGGCCACGGCCATGGCGGCGGCCGCGGCTGGCACGGCGGCGGCCACTGGCATGGCGGCGGCGGCCATTGGCGCGGCGGCCACGCTTGGCGCGGCGGTCGCGGTTGGTACGGCGGCTGGGGCGGCTATCGCGGCTGGGGTTACCGCCGCTATGGCTGGGGCGGATGGGGCGGATGGTGGGGCCCTGGCATCAACATCTATGTCGGTGGCTACGGCCGCCGCTGCTGGTCGCCGAGCTACGGCTATTACCCCTGCGGCTACCGCTGGGGCTATTAGGGCTTGAGACGCTAATTCTCTAGTCCGTTGTCCTTGAGGCGCGCCGTCGACGTGCGCGCCTCAAGACTCGGCCGCCTCGATCCGTTCCTTTTTCTCGATTTCCTCGAAATTCCCGCGCTTGATCAATATCCACAGGATGAGCAGCCCAGGGATCGCCGCGGCGGCGCAGAGTGCAAAGAACACCACCCAGCCGGTGGCGGCGGCGACGAAGCCGGTGATCGAGGCAAGCGTGGTGCGGCCGAAAGAGGCGACCGCGGTGAGCAGGGCAAATTGCGTCGCGGTATGCGCCGGGCTCGTGCACAGCGCCGAGAGATAGGCGATGAACACCACGGTGCCCATGGCGGACGTGAAATTCTCCGTGGAGATGGCAAGCGCGAGCGCCGCATGATTGACGCCGATCCAGGCCTGCCAGGAGAAGGTGAAGTTCGCCACCGCCTGCAAAATGCCGGCGACCATCAGGGCGCGCGATAGCGGCATGGCTCTCGCGAGCACCCCGCCGGCGACGCCGCCTGCAAGCGCTGCGATCAGACCGACGCCCTTGATGATCGCGGCGTAGCTTGCCTTGTCGAAGCCGATATCGAGCACGAACGGCCCGGTCATCACGCCGGCGAAGGTATCGGTGAGCTTGTAGAGAATGACGAACAAGAGAATCAGCAGCGCGTCCTTCTTGGAGAGAAAGTCGGCGAAGGCGTCGTAGGCGGCGCGGAAGAAGCGCTTGAGCGGATTGCCGGTCCGTTCGCCGAGCGCTTCGGCCTCAGCCTCGCGCTCTTTCGCGCGCGGCTCCTTGGCCATGAAGGCTGCCGCCATGCCGACGAGCACGAGCGCCGCCATGGCGGCATAGCCGTAGGTCCAAACCAATTGCCGGTCGATGCCGATGTATTCGAGATAAGCGACGAACGCCACGGCGCCCGCCGTCGACACCAGCATGCCGATGCGGTAGGCGGCGACGAAATAGGCCATGCCGGCGGCCTGCGCATCGGTCGGCAGATATTCGACGCGGAAGGCGTCGATGACGATGTCCTGCGTGGCCGAGGCGGTGGCCACCAGGAGCGCGGCGAGCGCGACCATCAGCGGGCCTCGCACCGGATCCTGGAAGCCCAGGAACAGGATCGCGCCGATGAGCAGAAGCTGGGTGAAAACGAGCCAGCCGCGGCGATGGCCGAGCGCCTTGCTCAAGATCGGGACCTGGAAGGCATCGACGATGGGCGCCCACAGGAATTTGATAGTGTAGGGGACGCCGACCAGCGCGAACAGCCCGATGGTCTTGAGATCGACGCCGACATCCTTCATCCACAGGAGCAGCGTCGAGGCGGAGAGCGCAAGCGGCAGCCCGGACGAGAATCCGAGAAGCAGGATGATGAGCACGCGGGGATCGAGAAAAACGGCGAAAGCCCGCGTGAAGCGCGCCCCCCAGCTCTCCCCTCGGCGTCCCTCGGCAGCCGTCATGGGGAGGCTATAGCAGCCGATTCAGGCGCCGTCATGCCTGACGAAGCCCGGAAGAGGCCCGTCCTCAATTGAGGCGTTATCCTCCGAGCCGAGCGAGTGCAAGAAGTGGAGGAGGAAGCAACATGGTGCGCGTTGTCGGCATCGACCATCTGGTGATCAGCGTCGGAGACTTTGAAAAGTCGAAGACCTTCTATGTGCCGCTGATGAAGTTCCTCGGTTTCGACGTCGAGGCTGAATATGAGGGCAGCATGATGGGCTGGGCCAACGGCAACACGCTGTTCTGGATCGCCGCCGCCGACGCCGAAGGCAAGAAGCACAAATACCGCAAAGGCGGTATCGGCTTCCATCACTACGCCTTCCGCCTGCGCAGCCGCGCCGATGTCGATGCTCTGCAGGCGTATCTGGAACAGCAGGGTGCGGCCATCGTCGATCCCGCCGGCGAGTATTACGACGACTATTACGCGGTGTTCTTCCTCGACCCCGACGGCATGAAGCTCGAAGGCATGCGCTACGGCGAGCGCCACGCGCCAGCCGCCCACGCCCGCGCCGCCCGCAAGAAAACCGCAGCGTCGAAGCGCAAGACGACGAAGCGCTAGCGGCTTTGACTCAGTGCTTCTCCAATTGCGGCACCGTGCGGCGCAGAAATGCGAAGATCAGGGCCGTGGACCAGCCGATCAGCATGATGCCGTTCAGCGCCGTCATCGGTCCGAGCAGGCGCCAATGCTCGACCGGCACCACGTCGCCATAGCCAAGCGTCGTGTAATTGCCGAAGGCGAAATAGACGAGGTCCGTGCCTGGCGGCGCGGCGCCGACTGCGGCATAGGTATAGGCCCAGAGCAGGACCTCGGCGAAATGGGCGGCTAACAGAACGCTTCCCGTGGTGACAATGACGACGGTGTAGCGCAGGAACTCCGGGGCGCCGGAGCCGCGCCCCGACATGCCAAGGAGGAGCTTGACCAGCGCGCCCATGATCAAGGCGTGAATCACAAAATTGACGAGGCTCGTCGCGCCGCCGGCGAGAATCTGATCGACCATTGCTACCAAACTACTCCCCGGCAAGCAGGTCCGGCTGGCGTGTGACCACAGGCCGCCGCCTCTCTCCCCCGTTTCCCACCTGATGATGCTCCGATGATTGAGCCACAAGCGGCGCCGCGCGGGCAGCTTCGACCGCGCTTGCCCCGTCTCCCTCGAACTCCAAGCTCTCTATTCTGTGGCCGCGTGATGCGATCCGCTCCGACGAGGTGAGGATCTTCTCGATGTCCTGGTTCGCCTGGCCGAAATGCCGCTGCAAATCGAGCACGCGCTCGCGCAACCGGCCCGTGTCGTCCATCAGCCGCGTCACCTCGCGCTGAATGAGATGGGCCTGCTCGCGCATCTTCACGTCTTTCAGGATCGCCTGCATGGTCTGCACCGCGAGCATGAGCATGTTGGGCGCGCAGATGACGATGCGGGCGCGGTGCGCCTTCTGCACGAGATCGGAAAAATGCTCGGCGAGATCGGCATAGATGGCCTCAGACGGCACGAACAGGATGGCGGTGTCCTGCGTTTCTCCCGGCAGGAAATAGCGCTCGGCCATGGCATCGACGTGACGCCCGACATCGATGCGCACGCGCCGCGCCGCCTCTTTTTTCTCCTCAGTCCCGCGCGCGACCCGGAACGCCTCGAAGCCTTCCAGCGGAAACTTGGCGTCGATCACCACGCCGGCGCTTGTGTTGGGCAGATGCAGCACGCAGTCCGGCCTCTTGCCGTTGGAGAGCGTTGCCTGGAAGCTGTAGGCGCCCTTGGGGAGCCCGTCCTGGATGATGGCCTCCATGCGCATCTGGCCGAAGGCGCCGCGCGCCTGCTTGTTGGCGAGGATCTCCTGCAAGCTGACCATGTTGGAGGAAAGCTCGGTCAGGTTCTTCTGCGCCGAGTCGATGACGGCGAGCCGCTCATGCAGCTTGGCGATCGAGTCGGTGGTCTTGCGCGCCGTCTCGGTGAGATCGGAGCCGACCCGATGCGTCATGCGGTCGAGCCGCTCGTTGACGGCGCGGGCGAGCTCGCCATGGCGGGTGACGCTGATCTCGGCGAGCGTTTGCAGCCGGCCTTTGAGCTCGGCGAGCCGGGCGTCGCTCTCGCGCGCCTCGCGCCGCCGACGGCTCATATGCACCGCGACGATGACGACCAGCACGAGGAGAGCAAACACGACGAGCCCGAGCAGTCCGAGCAGAACCGGCACGGGGTCGAGCGTGAAGCTCCCAACCTGGAAAGCGTCGAGGGCCATGGCCTAAAGCTATAGCCCGATTCGGGGAGCCGCTAGACCAAAACAGGAACATATTGACCGGCCGTCCCGCCAACCCTATGTCAGCGGCTCATATGGCCATCCTCCCCATCATCACTATTCCCGACCCCGTCCTGCGCAAGAAGTCCGCATCGGTCGAGCGGGTCGACGCCGCGCTGCTCAAGCTTGCGGAAGGCATGCTGGCGACCATGTATGACGCGCCGGGCATCGGCCTTGCCGCGCCGCAGGTCGGCATTTTGCGCCGGCTGATCGTGATGGATCCCTCGCGCGACGAGGAAGCGAAACAGCCTCTAATCATGGTCAACCCGGTGATCCTCGATCTGGGAAGCGAGATGCGCACCCACGAGGAGGGCTGCCTGTCGATCCCCGAAATCACCGCCGAACTCGAGCGGCCGGCGATGACCCGCGTCGGCTATATCGACGCGGAAGGGAAGGCCCGCGAGAAGACGCTGGAAGGCATCTGGTCGACGCTGGTGCAGCACGAGATCGACCATCTGAACGGGGTGCTGTTCATCGACTATCTGTCGCGGCTCAAGCGCGACATGATCGTGAAGAAGTTCACCAAGCAGAAGCGCGCCGACGCGCTTTAGCCTTTCGCGGACCTCCGCTTCCCTTCACTGCGTAACCGGCCTAAGAGGCACCCATGATGCGCATCATCTTCATGGGCACGCCGGATTTTGCCGTGCCGGCGCTTGCCGCGGTGCTCGCTGCCGGGCATGAGGTCGCAGCCGTCTATTCGCAGCCGCCGCGCGCGGCAGGCCGCGGGCTCGCTGCGCGCAAATCGCCGGTTCAGGTCTTCGCCGAGAGCAAGGGGCTCTCCGTGCACACACCGACAAGCCTCAGAAGCACTGAAGTGCAGGCGCGCTTCACAAGCCTGAACGCCGACGCCGGCGTGGTGGTGGCCTATGGGATGATCCTGCCGAAGCCGATCCTCGAAGCGCCGCGCCACGGCTGCTTCAACATCCATGCCTCGCTTCTCCCGCGCTGGCGGGGTGCCGCGCCGATCCAGCGGGCTCTTCTCGCCGGCGATGCCGAGGCCGGTGTCGCGGTCATGCGCATCGAGGAGAAGCTCGACACCGGCGCCGTCTGCCTCGCCGAGCGCTTGGCCATCGGTCCCGACGAGACGGCAGGTGAGCTGCACGATCGCCTCGCCGCCATCGGCGCGGAGCTCATGGTGCGGGCACTGAGCGATCTCGAGAAAGGCTCGCTCGCCTGCTGGCCGCAGCACGAAGAGGGCGTCACCTATGCCGCCAAGATCGAGCCAGGAGAGACGCGCATCGACTGGTCGCGGAAGGCTGACGAGGTGCACAATTTGATCAGGGGCCTCTCGCCCCATCCCGGCGCCTGGTTCGAGATCAAGCTCAAAGGCAAATGTGAGCGCGTCAGAGCCTTGCGCTCGACCCTCGCCAAAGGCGAGGGCAAGCCCGGCACCGTGCTCGACGATCAGTTCACCATCGCCTGCGGCAAGGGCTCAGTGCGCCTGTTGCAGGTGCAACGGGCGGGCAAGCGGCCGATGCCGGTTGCGGAGTTTCGGCGCGGGGCGGAGCTGCCAGTTGGAAGCGTTCTCTGCTAGGCGCAGCAGCGCCCGCTGGACAATGCACGCGCTGAGCTCGGTCCCGCGATCGGCATCGCTGACCGTGACGAGGTCGCTATGGCCGAAGCCTTTGCGATAGTCGAGGATGGAAATGACCTCGGGAACGACCAAGAACAGCCGCATCGCCGAGGGGTCGGGCTGCGGCAGTGTCCGATATTCGGGGAATTTGCTGCCGATGAGCTCAAACACCTTGGCCATCTCGGCAGGGTCGGTCACGGAATAGGCACGCGCCGCCATGGACAGGCCTTCGATGCCCATCGGGTCACGCGTATCGTGGTCGATGGCGAGCGAGATGCGATTGTCGGCGGCGATATTGGCGGCCTTTTGGCTTTGCCGGCTGCACAGGAAATAGAGGACGAACCCTTCGCTGGCATAGCCAACCGTCGTCGCCTGGGGCCAGCCGTCGGGCCTCACCGTCGCCACGGTCATGATTCGGTGCTGGGCCAGCAGCCGCAGAGTCGTCTCTTTGTCTTGGGGGGTCATGGTACGCCGTCCGAGAGTGCCTTGATGATGTAACAATGATGCTGGCTTCGGGTTCGAGCCTTGAGGCAAATCAATCGATGCCCCGCTACAAGCTAACAATCGAATATGACGGTACGCCCTTTGTCGGCTGGCAGATGCAGGAGAACGACGTCTCGGTGCAGGGGCGCTTGGCGGAAGCGATCAAGGCGTTCTCCGGCGAGGACGCCATTCCCCGCGGCGCCGGCCGTACCGATGCGGGCGTGCATGCGCTTGGCCAGGTCGCTCATTTCGACCTCGCCAAGGAGTGGTCGAACGACACCGTGCGCGATGCCCTCAACGCCGTGCTGCGGCCGGACCCAATCTCTGTCCTTGCCTGCGAGGCTGTGGGCGCCGATTTCGACGCGCGCTTCTCGGCCAAAGGCCGCCACTATCTCTACCGCATCGTCGACCGCCGCAGCCCGCTCGCGCTTGAGCGGATGCGCGCCTGGGGCGTGTTTCGCCCCCTCGACGCCAAGGCCATGGACGCGGCGGCGCAAGTTTTGATCGGCCATCACGACTTCACCACCTTCCGCTCCACCGAATGCCAGGCCGAGTCGCCGGAAAAGACGCTCGACACAATCACCGCCTCGCGCCACGGCGAGATCATCAGGGTTGA
>DATDLA010000192.1:0-5826 GCA_036519535.1 Methyloceanibacter sp. | reverse complement strand
AAAAATTCGTTAACGATAGAGGAGCGGGGGAAAATGCGTCTCGGGGCCACTTTCGGTGTAAATTCAATCCGAAAGCATGCGCTACCCGCTATGACGCCCGCGCCGCTGGCGGCGACGTTCGAGTGCACGGCGCAAGTTTTCTCAAGGTTAGTCTGTGCGAGGGACGCGTGATGGCGCAAGAACAAGCGAAAACTCCGTCTGCGGGAGCTGCAGCTGGGGGCGCAGGCGACAATCCATTTGACATCAAGGGGACACCGGCGGGCGAAATAGAAGACGCCTCCTTCGCAGCGCTTGACCAGCCCTCGGGCAGTGAGGGCCAGAAGAAGCCTTCTCTTGCCGAGCGGCTCAGGGCCGAGCAGCAGCGAAAGACGCCGGAACCCAAGATGGATGAGACCAAGACTGCCGATCTTGGCGATGCCGCGGCCACGTCCGCCGCGAAAGCAGCAGGGCGCCGCCGCCCGGCAGGTCCCCCGCCGCGCCGGATGGCAGCAGCGGCCGCCAACGACGATCTGCCCTCGATCGGCGGCCTGATCTTTGCGCTGCAGCAGAAACCATCGAAATCGCCGTTTCTCGTCGCGTTGTTTGCGTCATTGGCCTGGTTCTTGATCGGCGGCTTCTTCGCCTATGGGCTGATCTCGTCGCAGCTTGCGGGATCCGCACGCCTGTCGGATCTCCTCGCCAACCCGTCGGCGCTCACCGCCGCCCTCACCATTCTCGTCCCGATCGCGATTTTCTGGTTCCTCGCGCTCCTTGTCTGGCGCGCCCAGGAATTGCGGCTGATGGCCTCGGCCATGACCGAGGTCGCGGTGCGCCTTGCCGAGCCAGACAAGCTCGCCGAGCAGTCGGTCGCCTCCTTGGGCCAGACCATTCGCCGGCAGGTCGCTGCCATGAACGACGCCATTTCGCGCGCCATCGGGCGCGCCGGCGAGCTCGAAGCTCTCGTTCACAACGAGGTCGCGGCGCTCGAGCGCTCCTACGGCGACAACGAGCTCCGCGTCCGCGGCCTGATCAGCGAGCTCGCCAGCGAGCGCGAGGCGCTCTCCAACAACAGCCAGCGGGTCAGCGAGTCCTTGCGCGGCGTGGGGCAGGAGATCGCCCGCAACCTTTCCGCTGCGAGTTCAAGCATCGACCAGAGGCTCGCCGAGCGCGGAGTGCAGCTGACCGAGCTACTCGTCGCCCGCAGCAACGAAGCCGCCGAACAGGTGGAGCGGGCGCAAAGCAAGGTGCAGGAACACATGCCGATCCTGCTCGAGCGGCTCGGCCAGGAGCAGGAGCGGCTCGGACAGGTCATCGAAGGCGCCGCGCGCAACCTGTCGGCGCTCGAAGTCGCCGTCGGCCAGCGGACAAGCTCGCTCGACCACACTCTGAGGGAGCGCACCGACGCTCTCACCACCACGCTCGCCTCGCGGATCAATGCCTTGGAAACGACGGTAGCGCACGGCGCGCTCATTCTCGACAAGACGCTGAAAGACCGCACCGACGCGTTTGCCGTCTCCATCGGCCAAGGTGCCGTGGGGCTCGACAGCATCTTGAAAGAGCGCACCAGGCTTCTCGCCACCTCGATCAACGAGGAATCGGCGGGCCTCGACAAGACTCTCAAAGATCGCACCGAGGCGTTCGCCGCGCTGGTCGGCCAGGGTGCCATCGGCCTCGACAAGACGCTGAAGGACCGCACCCAGGCCTTCGCCGCCCTCGTCGGCCAAAGCGCCGTCGGCCTCGACACCGTGCTCAAGGAGCGCACCAAGCTGTTGGCCGCTTCGATCACCGAGGAGTCGGCTGCGCTCGACAAGACGCTGAAAGCGCGCACCGACGCTTTCGTGACCACGGTCGGTCACGGGGCCCTTGGACTTGACCGGTTGCTCAAGGACCGGACCGAAGCCTTTGCCGCCACCGTCGGCGAGCAGGCGACGGCGCTCGACAAAACCCTGCAGGATCGCAGCGAGCAGCTGACCACCCTCGTCGGTCAAGGCTCGGCCATCCTCGACAAGACGCTGAAGGAGCGCACCGAGACGCTCGCGACCACCCTCGGGGTTGGCGCCGGAGCGATCGACCGGTCGCTGAAGGAGCGCATCCAACAATTGGCCACCTCGATCGGCCAGGGCACCGAGGCGCTCGACCGGACGCTGCAGGGCCACGGAGAGGCGTTCAACGTCGCCCTCACCCATCAGGCGGCGCTGCTCGGCCAATCGCTCAAGGAGCGCACGGAGGCCTTTGCCTCGGCGATCAATCAGGGGGCGATTTCCCTCGACCGCACGCTCGCCGACCGTTCGGAAGCCTTCACCACCTCGCTCGCCGACCGCAGCAAGGCCGTCGCGTTGGCAATCGGCGAGCATACCGCGGCCATGGACAAGCAGCTCGCCGACCGCACGCACGAGGTCACCACCTCGCTCACCGAGCGCTTGCAGTCCATCGACAATGCCTTCGGCCAACGCGCGGGCGAGATCGATCGCGTGCTCGCCGAGCATGCGCGCGCCGTCGAGGCGACGTTCGGCCGGCAGGCGTCGCATCTCAACGAGCTGCTCGCCAGCAACTCGATCATGATCAAGCAGACCGCAGACCAGGTCGGAGCGCAGTCCAAGGAAGCGATTGGCGTGCTCACGGCGCAGACGCATGCCTTGCGCGAGGTGTCGAGCGGGCTGCTCGAGCAGATCCACAACTTGACCCAGCGCTTCGAGAACCAAGGGCAGGCGATCCTCACCGCCGCCAAGGCGCTCGATTCGTCGAACACCAAGATCGACTCGATCCTGGAGAGCAGGCACCAGGCGATCATCGGCCTCTTGCATGCCGTCAACACCAAGGGCGCGGATCTCGACAACATGATGCGGTCCTATGCCGGCATGGTCGAGAGCACGCTGTCCAACGCCGAGACGCGCGCCAAGCAAATCGGATCGGCGCTCGCCCGCGACACGGCCGGCCAGGCGCAACAGGCGCTGTCGCAGATCGAGCGCTTACGCGAAGAGGCGCAAGTCCACACCGCGCGCGCGGTCGGCGACCTCAAGTCGAGCTTCGAGACGGTCATCACCCAGATCGGGCGGCAGCTCGAGCAGATGCGCGGGCAGTTCGACAACGCCTCGCGCGGCATGCGCGATGCTGCGCAAAAGACCGCGACCGACCTCGACTCGCTGCGCCAGGAGATGCAGCGCCGGATGGAAGGTCTGCCGCAGCAGACGGCGCAGGCCACGGCAGCGATCCGCAAGGCGCTTGCCGATCAGCTCAAGGAAATCGAGGCGATCACGCCGGTGCTGACGCGGCCGCAAATCCCGAGCGGCAGCCCTGAACCCTATCGGCAGGCGCAATTGCCGCCGCGGCGAGACCCCTTCCGCAACGATGAAGGCCCAGCTCCAGAGTTCGATGATGGCCGAGGGCGGCAGGCCGGCGGCGCCCCCCTCGATCTCGGGGCGGTGGCCGGAAGCCTCTCCCAGCAGATGTCGGCTGCGTCGCATGCCGAGCGGCGCGGCCCCGGTGGCAACGAAGCGCCGCCCGGCTACCCCCAAGGTCAGGCCGAGTTTCGTCAGCCTGAGCGCCGCCGCGAAGGATGGTCGGTCGGCGATCTCCTGACCAACGCCGATGCTCCCGGTTATCCGCCGCAGCGGCCGGATCCCTATTCGCCGCGGGCGCCGCGGCCCCAAGCGGCGGGCGCCGGCAAGGGTCTACGCCTCGACGAGATCGCGCGCGCCATCGACCACCGCACAGCGGCCGAGGTTTGGCAGCGCTTCCGCGCCGGCGAGCGCGGGGTGCTCGGGCGTCACCTCTACAGTCTCGACGGCCAGCAGACATTCGACGAGATCAGCCAGCGTTACGATCGCGACGGCGACTTCCGCGCCACGGTCGACCGCTATATCGGCGATTTCGAGCGGCTGTTGCGCGAGGCCGAGCAGAACGACCCCGAGGGCCGGGTGATGCAGAACTACATGACCTCGGAGACGGGGCGCGTGTACCTCCTGCTCGCCCACGCCAGTGGCCGCCTGCACTAGCGGCACCCTACCCACAGTACTTCTCTCATCGCCCGGCACCCGGGTCTGGCTTCGCCAGCCCGAGCACAAGCTTGATGATCCGGGCGATCCAGTATTCACGAACGCAGGGATTACTGGATGCCCGCTTTCGCGGGCATGACACTACTTGGATGGTCGGTGAGAGGGACGCTCGCTAGCGGCGGGCGGACACCCAGGTGGAGGTGTCCTGCAGGACCTCGGTCAGCGCCTGGTTCAGCGCTGCAACGCCTGCGGTCGGCGTGTCGCTTGTCGACGCCACGCGGGTCGAGAAGCCCTTTGAGGCCACGACCTTGGACGAATTGGTGTCGATCAGCTTGGCGAAGATGTCGACGTCGGCAGCCGGCCTGCCGTTGGTGGTGTCGATCTGGAAGGACCTGATCTCCATGGAGAGCGAATAGTCGCCATCGACGCGATCGCTGCTGCTGGTCACGGCCTTCACCGCGCCCGAATTCTGCAGCGTCTCGATGGTGCGCACCTGCACGAGATGCGGCAGCCGGTCGCTCCACGCCGCGCCCTTGTAGTAGGAAATCTGGTCGGCGCGCGGACGCACCATGATGCGGTCAGTGTCGAGCGCGTGCACGGATGTCGGCTCATTGACGACGAGCTGATATCGCGCTGGCTTGGTGGCTGCGGCGAAGGAGCGTGGCGCGATGAGATCGTAGGTCGTAGGGGCAGCGCTGCCGCCCAGCGCACAGCCGGCGAGCCCCAGGCAAACCAAGCCTGTTGCAAATATCGGTGCCGACCGAGACATGTCCGATCGCCCCCTGTCCTGTCAGATTGCACACCCTCGTTGAATAACCCTCGGGGTGTGTCAATTGCCTCGCGGATTGTATTCCGGGACTTGACTTCCACCAAGCAAAAAGCTCTTGGGATTAGCCTCGAATTTCTCAAGAACGCTGTTGAGTGTTGCCGCGGCGCGACGCCCCTCACGCATGAAATTCCCGAATTCCTGCAGGCTGTCCTTGGCAGTGCGGGTCAGGCCGTCAAGATTATCCCCCAGCGATACTTCAAGCTTTCCAGATAAGTCCTTGAAGGACTGGGCCCCCGTCTGGACATCGGTAATGGTCTTCGAGATGTCCTCCTTGCGCTGATCCAGCATGGTTGTCACGTTCTCCACATTGGTCAGAGTTTTGTGGATCGATTCTTGGTTCTCGGCGACGAGATCATTGAGCCGCAGCAACAAGGCATTGGCGTTGTTCATGACGGCAGGGGCGGCGTCGAACATGCCCTGGCCTCCTCCCCGGTCGGCCGCAATCACCGGAATCGGGGTCTCAGCCGTCGCCACCAGGAAGGGCGAATCAGGGGTGCCGGCTGAGACCTGAATGCCGGTGCCGCCGGTCAGGCCCAGCGACTGCATGCTGGCATGCGAGTTCTCGCGCACCGGCGTGTCGGCGTGAACGCTGATCAGCACCTGCACTTTCCGGGCATCGGCCGGATCAAGCTGCATCGATTGCACCTCGCCGACCTTGATGCCGTTGAAGCCGACGCTCGAGCCGGTGGTCAGCCCCGCCACCGAACTGTCGAACACGATGAAGTAGCGCTTGCCGCCGCCGGCGAGATTGGTCATCCAAAACACGAAGATGAAGGCGAGTGCGAGGACCCCGAGGACGAAGCCGCCGATCATCAGATAGTTGGCTTTGGTTTCCATACGACCGGTTCCTCAGACCACAAGCCGCCTCGGCTGCTCGCCAGATTGGGCCGCGCGCGCCCGCTCACCGCAGAAATATTCCTTGATCCAGGGGTGATTGGGATGGCGCTGCAGCTCGATCGGCGAGCCCGTCCGCACAATGCGTTTGTCGGCCAGCACGGCAACCCTCTCGCACACCGTGAAGAT
>DATDLA010000191.1:0-8224 GCA_036519535.1 Methyloceanibacter sp. | reverse complement strand
CTCGGCATGGCGCCAATAAAGGAAGGCGCCGGCGACGGTGGCGACGATGACGGCGGCAAGCGCCACCCAGCGCAAGGTGGTAAAGGCGCTCGTGTTGGCGCGGACCTCGGTCGAAGCGTCTTGATTCACCTTGTTCTACCTCGGTTCCGGCGGGCGTTGGATCGGCCAGGGCTGGCCGCCAGGGCCGCACTCAACGGTGAAGAGCGGCAGAATGATGGCGGAGGCTTAGACCGGTTAGCCGCCGCTCGCAAGGTTCCCTTTGCGATACAAAGGGTCCCGGATAGGCCATGGCTGCTGCGGCTTGCCATCATCCAGGTTCGGCTTCACATTGGCTGGGGCGCTCGGAGAAGCCGGTTCATCGTTTGGAGCGCGCCCTTCAAACCTCGGTGACGTCGAGCCGAGACGGTGCGGCGGCGGGGCGGGTCGAACCTGGTTCCGCATGCGCGTCCGCGCCGAAAAAATAGACCCAGGTGGAAGCTGCCCTGGGCGCTTGGATTTGCTAGGGAGGAGGGACGCATGACGCCTTCGATATTCATCGCGCGCATCCTTGGTCCGGTGCTGCTGATCATCGGCATTGGGCTCCTCCTGGAGGGCGATAGTTTTCGCGCCATGGCCGGCGAGTTTTTGCGCGATCAAGGGCTCATCTATGTCACCGGCATCCTCACGCTCGCAGCCGGCCTCGCTATTCTCAATGTGCATCATGTGTGGAGCCGCGATTGGCGCGTGCTCATCACCATCTTCGGCTGGCTGTTTCTCATCGGCGGCATCATGCGCATCCTGGCGATGTCCATGGCGCAAAGGGTTGGAGAGTCGGTCATCGCGCATCAGCGCTGGCCGCTCGCGGGCGCCATCGTCACGCTCGCGCTCGGCGCGTTCCTCACCGTCATGGGCTATCAGGACGTCTGGGAGAGTAGCCGGCGGCCGCCCCATCGCGTGAGCGCGGCAAGAAGCACGCGCCCGGCGTCGCGCAGCGCCAAACGCCCCCGGCGCAAGACTGGCGAGGCGCGCCCGCCGCATTGATCGGCTCAACGCGCTCAAGCAGCCCGAAGGGCGGTAGCGCAAACCAAAAACTGCGCCTACACTCCATCCGTCCGAGGGGAGCCCCAGGGAAGGGGCTGAGAGTCCGCTTGCCTTCGTATCAAGGCCCTGGCGGAGACCCTTTAAACCTGATCCGGGTCATGCCGGCGAAGGGACAGGGAAGGCTTACTGCCCCAACGCCAGCGCCCCCGAAATACGGGAGCCTGACGATGAACAAGCCGATCTCCGCCAAGGATGTTGCCCCGCCGAAGGTGACCACCGGGCCGCTGGCGGAAAGCCGCAAGGTTTATTCCTCGCCGCAGGGCCATGACGATGTGCAGGTGCCGTTCCGCGAGATCGCGCTGACGGAGGGACCATCCTTCCAGGTCTACGACACATCGGGCGCTTACACCGACGCCGGTGCCTCAATCGATGTGCGGCAGGGATTGCCGCCCCTGCGCGCGGCCTGGATCGCCGGGCGCGAAGGTCTCCCCGTCACCCAGCTCGAATTGGCGCGGGCCGGCATCGTCACCAAGGAGATGGCGTATATCGCGCACCGAGAGAATATCGGCTGCGAGCGGGCAACCAAGGAGGCGGAGGCGCGTCTCGCCGAGGGTGAGAGCTTCGGCGCCTCCATCCCGCCTTTCGTGACGCCGGACTTCGTGCGCAGCGAGGTCGCGCGCGGCCGCGCAATCATCCCCGCCAATGTCAATCACCCCGAATCGGAGCCGATGATCATCGGCCGCAACTTCGCGACCAAGATCAACGCCAATATCGGCAACTCCGCCGTGACGTCGAGCGTCGAGGAGGAGGTGGAGAAGATGGTGTGGGCGATCCGCTGGGGCGCCGACACCGTGATGGACCTCTCCACCGGCCGCAACATCCATCTCACGCGGGAATGGATCATCCGCAATTCGCCGGTGCCGATCGGCACCGTGCCGATCTATCAGGCACTGGAGAAGGTGCACGGCGATCCGGTCAAGCTCGACTGGGAGGTCTACAAGGACACGTTGATCGAGCAGGCCGAGCAGGGCGTCGACTATTTCACCATCCATGCCGGCGTGCGCTTGCGCTACATCCACCTCACCGCCCCGCGCGTCACCGGCATCGTGTCGCGCGGCGGCTCGATCATGGCCAAATGGTGCCTGGCGCATCACCGCGAGAGCTTCCTCTATGAGCGCTTCGAGGAGATCTGCGACATCATGCGGATATACGACGTGTCGTTCTCGCTCGGCGATGGACTTCGTCCGGGCTCGATTGCCGACGCCAACGACGCCGCGCAATTCGCCGAGCTCGAGACCCTCGGCGAACTGACAAAGATCGCCTGGGACAAAGGCTGCCAGGTGATGATCGAGGGACCCGGCCACATTCCCATGCACAAGATCAAGGTGAATGTTGAGAAGCAGCTCGAGCTTTGCGGCGAGGCGCCGTTCTATACGCTGGGTCCGCTGGTCACCGACATCGCGCCGGCCTACGACCACATCACGAGCGCGATCGGCGCCGCCATGATCGGCTGGTTCGGCACCGCCATGCTTTGCTACGTGACGCCGAAGGAGCATCTCGGGCTCCCCAACCGCGACGACGTGAAGGCTGGGGTCATCGCCTACAGAATAGCGGCCCACGCCGCGGACCTCGCCAAGGGCCATCCGGCCGCGCAGGCGCGCGACGATGCGTTATCGAAGGCGCGCTTCGAATTTCGCTGGGAGGATCAGTTCAACCTCTCGCTCGACCCCGACACGGCGCGGAGCTACCACGACGAGACGCTGCCGAAGGAGGCGCATAAGCTCGCCCATTTCTGCTCCATGTGCGGGCCGAAATTCTGCTCAATGGAGATTACACAACAAGTGCGCGACTACGCCGCCAAGCTCGCCGAGAAGGAGGCCGGCATGGCCGAGATGAGCGAGAAGTTCCGCGAGATGGGCGGCGAGGTTTATGTGGAGGAGAAGGCGGAGGCTGGCTTCGGCACTGGCGGCGACGCTGCGGCGTAATGCCGGGAACCTGACCAAGGAGGGATCATGGACAACCAAACTAAGGAAAAATATCTGAAGATGGCCCTGGTCGTGTTCGGAATCGTCTTTTTGCTGGTCTATCCGCTCGGCATGATCTGGCCTTCAGGCTGGATCTGGCACGGCGGGCAGGGCACTTACTATTTCCAGATGATCTGCGGCATCTATGCGGTGCTCGGCATCTTTTTGATCGCCGCCGCTCGGAACCCGGCGGCGAATCGCAGCCTGATTGCCTTCACCATCTGGTCGAGCCTCGTGCACGCGGCGATCATGACGGCGCAGGCCTTCTCCGACAGTCAGGAACACGGTCACCTCGTTGGCGATGTTCCGGCCCTGCTGGTGGCCGCGGCCGTCCTTTGGTTCCTTTCGCCGAAGGGGGAACGGTTCGTCGGCACCGCGGGCTAGCAGTCAGCGCGCGAGACGCGGCCGTGATGAGCATCACGCAGCAGGTGCGCGACTACGACGCGAAACTGGCAGAGAAGGAGCGCAGCACGAAAGAGATGAGCGAGAGATTCATCGGGGTGGTGCTGACGTTTATGTTGAGAAGGGATGAGGGGCGCCCCGGGTCGATGGGCGGCACGTCATTTATCGGTTGCAGTGGTAGCAGGCTTTTGCCCTTCGGCGGCCTGCTCTCTCTTCTCCCCGATATACGCGCCGCCGGTAAGGGCGAGCACCACGAAAGTTGCTAACAGCCGGCACGGATCAAGAGCGCAATGCTTGCTGGTAGTGACGACGAGTGCAACTTATCCCCACTTTTCCAAAGCAGAGTGGGACTCGAGAAGCAGACTGTCTGTTGTGTCGGTATGTGGTGCCAAGGAACAAGCGGAACATCGCCCCGGCAGGCCCGCTCCCCCTACAGCCCCGCCTCGATGGCGTGGAGCAGCTCGAAGCGCATCGGGCCGTTGGTCTTGAGCGCGATCACGAAGCGAACGCGGCCGTGGCTCTTGGTATCGGCGTAGCCCGCGAGCGTGCTGATGCCGGACATGGTGCCGGTCTTGTTCAAGCCGCCGTCGTGGCCGTGCAGCAGCTCGGCATAAGGCGCGAACAGGGTGAGCACCTTGGCGAGACCGCGCGCGGTGAAGCGGTTGTCGCGGCTGATGCCCGAGCCCTCCACCATGTGGATGTCCTTAGCGAGGCCGTTCTCGGCGAGCATCTTGTTCAGGACCTTCAGCGACTTGTCGAGGCTGACTGACCCGCCGAGGGTGCCGCCGATCTCCAGGAAGACCTGGTTGGCGATGTAGTTGTTCGAGGCGATGAGCAGCTGGACGAGGATCTCCGAAAGGGGACGCGACTTGTGAATGTAGACCGGCTTGAGGGCTTCGGGCACCGATCCGGTCGTGATCTTGCCGTTGACGCTGCCGCCTGCCTTCTCGATGAACGCCGCGATCAGCTCACCGGCATATTGCAGGCTCACGGCGGGGTCTTTGCTCAGGCTGATGCGGCCGCGACCGTTGGGGCCCCGCGCCTTGAACTCTCTGATCGCGATCGGCGTGATCGGGGTCTGGCTCTCGGCCGAGCGGACCCTGATGCCTTTGCGCACGGCAGCGATCGTGTTGAAGTTCACCGCGAGCGCGGAGTTCAGCGCGTCGTAGGACTCGGTGGTGTTTTCGATGCCCGGGATGCGGAGATCGGAAGGGTAGTAGCTCGCGTCGAGCACGATGCCGGTGATCGGCTTGCCGATGGCCGCGACGAGTTGCTGCGCGAGCTCCGCCAGCTCCTCGGAGACCAGGAAGGGATCGCCGCCGCCGCGCACGTAAAGCACCCGGTCCTTGTCCAGGTAGAATTTTGTCTCGAAGCGGTAGTCGCCGCCCAAGACCTCCATCGCGAGCCACGCCGTCACGATCTTGGTGACGGAAGCCGGAGCGAAGGGCTTGTCGGCGTTCTGGGCGATCAGCTCGTTGCCCTTCTCGTCAACCACGAGCACGATCCCCGATGGAGCAAGCGCCGCGATCGTCTCCTTGACGCCGGCGAGCGCCGGTGCGGGGGGCAGGAGCAGGACGCAGGCGAGGGCGAGCAGGCGAGACCACATGGCGACTCCATTACTTACAGGCTCAGCACCGAAACCGGCAAACCGCCGTTAAAGGGCGCGCAATTTGCCGTTTTTGCGGCCCGAATTTCGGGGTATTTTACAACTGCCGAGGGAATCGGACGGGGGTTCGATTGTTGCCTGCACGCCAGTTTGCTGCTGCCGCGGTCGCAATGGTGCTGATCGCCGGGGGGTGTTTTGCTGTCCACTCCGCGGCTTTGGCTGCAAAGCACCAGGCGAAAGCCCACACAAAAGCTAAGCCCAAGGCACCGGCTCCTATCGCCACGTGCCAAGACGAGGCCGGGCTCGCGTTGCTGTCCACGCCGATGGCGCCCTGGAAGGGCGTGGCCCTGCGCGTGATCTTCACCGCGGAGAAGCCGCTCGACGGCGAGCTTTCGCTGATCGCGCCGAACGGACATATCGCGGCCGCATCCGGCGACCGGCATGGCGGGCCGCCCTATTTCTGGTTCGCCGAGGTCGCTTCCCCTGCCGCGGGCACGTGGCAGGCGATGCTCGTGCGCAACGACGCCTCAGCAGACTGCAAGACGGTGACGCGCGAGATCGTCGTGCAGCACAAGCCGTCTGCCGGCCCGCGCGCCGGGAAGGGAGTCTGGCCCTTGCGCGATGCCTGGGATCGCGACACCGAAAATTTGTACTCGGCGTGGATCGAGAAGCTCTTCGATGCGCCGCTCGACGAGGCGCCTTCGTGGAAGGCGCTGCATGAGGTGCTGCGCGACCGCTCGCGCAATGTCCTCTACAATCATTTGGGTCTGCGCGAGGACGAGAAGGGCCAGATCATTCAGCCGGACTGCGCAGACGTGCCTTATTTTTTGCGCGCCTATTTCGCCTTCAAGATGGGGCTGCCGTTCGGCTATTCGAAATGCACGCGCGGCGATGGCGGCCAGGCGCCTAAATGTCCTCAATGGTGGAACATCGTGAACGAGGAGCCTGCTCCCACGCCGCCCGGGGGGCTAGCCCCGCCGGGCGAGCAGGTCGGCTTCTTCGGCGTGTTCGCCGCGCCTGTCCCGGTGCCCGTGCTCAGGCTTCCGCCCAGGCCGCAAGGTCTCGTGCCAGGCTTCGGATATTATTTGCGGACGACCATCGCCAACGCGGTGCACTCAGGCAACGGGCGAACGGCGGCGGACGACGACGATTCGGATTACTACCCGGTGCCGCTCAGCGAGGACAGCTTGCGTCCAGGCGCCATCTACGCCGACCCCTACGGGCACGTTCTCGTTCTCGTCAAGCGCGTGCCACAGTCCGGCGACGGAGCCGGCGTCTTCCTCGCCGTCGACGGGCAGCCTGACGGCACGGTCGCGCGCAAGCGCTTTTGGCGCGGCAACTTCCTGTTTGCGCAGGATACTGCGCTCGGCAGCCCGGGGTTCAAGCGCTTCCGCCCGATCACGCGCGAGAAGAACGGGGCGTTGCGGCTCCTGACCAACGCCGAGATCGCGAAAAATCCGGACTACGGCGACTATTCGCTCGATCAGTCGAAGCTCTCGGTCGAGGACTTCTACGACCGCATGGATGACGTGATGTCGCCGGCGCCACTCGACCCGATGCGCGCGCTGAAGGAGACGATCACCTCGCTCGAGGAGCAGGTGAACACCCGCGTGGCGTCGGTCGAAAACGGGCGCAAATACCTTGTTGGAGGGGGCAGGGAGGTGGATATGCCGGACGGCGCGTCGATCTTCGAGACCACCGGCGCCTGGGAGGACTTCGCCACGCCGTCGCGCGATCTGCGTCTGTTGATCGCCATCGACGTGGTGCGCGCCTTCCCCGATCGCGTGGCGCGCCGGCCTGAGCGTTACGCCATGCCGAAGGACAAGAGCGCCGCCGACGTCAAGGCTGAACTGGAGAACACGCTCGCGTCGGAGCTTGCGGCGCGGAAGTTTTCCTATACGCGGAGCGACGGCTCGCAATGGACGCTGGCGCTGAAAGACGTGCTCGACCGAATGTCGGCGCTGGAGATGGCCTACAACCTCAACGACTGCGTCGAGCTCAGATGGGGTGCGGCGGAGGAGAGCGAGGAAGCCTCGACCTGCAAGCGGCATGCGCCTGCGACACAGCGGCTGAAGATGAGCGAATATCGCGCCTGGTTCGCAGAGCGCCGCCGCCCGCCGCGGGGTTAGAGATTCTTTGTAGGCGGCCGGCCGAGGGCCGTGGTCTTTAGGTAGGGACGATCAGGCCTCAAGTTCCTTGGCGAGGTCGATCCTCTTGCCTTTGCTCCACATAACCTTTCCCTTGGCGTCGGCGGGGTAGACGGTGGCCTTGCCGCCGTTGGAATATGTGCCTTCGGCGAAGAGCTTCTGCTCCTTCTTCCTTCGGCCCATGATTTCCGGCGGCTTCTTCCAACTCAGGAATTGCTTGGCTGCCGTCTTCTTGTCTCCGGCGTTGATCGATTTCACCAGGCTCGCCCTGTTGATGCCGCCGGTATTGAAATGGAACGACACCAGCGCATCGAATTCGCTTTGCGAGACCGGTACTTTCAGCGCGGCGTTCACCTCGTCGGCGTATTTCTGCACGTCCTTCTGAAAGAGTTTGAAGACCTCCTTGAGGGGCATCACTTCGGTGTAGGTCGCGGGGTCAGGCTCGCCGGCTGCCTTCGTATGCCCCACTCCGATGGTCCAGACATTCTTGGAGTCGCGATACTTAGTCTGGACGATGGCTTCGTGCCCGATCAGCTCCATGGCGCCTTGCTTGGACAGTTTCACTTGTCTGCCTCCTTCGGTTTAGTCTCCGCTCGCGCCTCAACTTTAGCGTGCTCATGCGCATTTGTAACCGGAACGCGCTCAACCCTCGCGGTCATCAACTCGGTGGCCAAAGCCGGACCAGCGCAGCCGCGCGGCAGGGGCGCAAACGCCGATCGACTGGCTCTTCGCCAACTGCCCGGCCACGAAGAAAGTGCAATGGGCCAAGCGGCACATGGCCGTCGTGGCCGCGCCTGCCTTCTCCAGATCGCAATTGGCGTGTTGAAGAGCCGGCCATGAAAGCACGCATCGCGATTGCCGGCGCGCTCGTGGCTAGCATTGGGTTGCTTCAGGCTTGCGCCAACCCACAGGCCACTCAGGCCAGCCGCCAGGCGGCTGAAGCCGATGCCGAAGCCAAGGACGATGCGGCGTGCCGCGAGAAGGGCCTTACCCCCGGAACCACGCCCTTCGACGAGTGCCGCACG
>DATDLA010000190.1:0-6456 GCA_036519535.1 Methyloceanibacter sp. | reverse complement strand
AAAGAATGCGCTCGATCTTTCTCAGCACCTCGGCGCGGGCCTTGGGGTCGATCATGGTCTGGGTCTCAAGCGTCAGCCGGTCCACTTCCAGATTTGAATAGCTGCCGGCGTTGTATTGGCCGTAGCCGGTCTTGACGTCAGGCGTCATGACCAGGAACTCGTAGAAGTTCGCCGAGTCCTGCGTGTCGGACTGCCAGCCGATCATCATGATATCGGCGGCGCGCTCATCGAAGCGCTGCCAATATTGCGCCTTCGGCATGGTCTCAAGATCGACCTTGATGTTGATCTTGGCGAGCATGGCGGCCACGGCTTGCGCGATGCGCTGGTCCTCGATGTAGCGGTTGTTGGGCGCCATCATCGTCACCGAGAAGCCGTCGGCGTAACCGGCCTCTGCCATCAGTGCCTTCGCCTTGTCGAGGTCGAAGCGCGGCGAAAGCGCCGGGTCATAGCCGGCATAGCTTGGCGGACTGAGCTCGCCGGCAGGCGTGCCGAACCCGCGCAAGATCTTGTCGACGATCCCTTGACGATTGATCGCGTAATTGATGGCGAGACGCACGCGCGGGTCCTTGAAGGCCGCGACGCGGGCTTGGTTCAGCTCGAAGGTGAGGATGCGCGTGCTCGGCATGGTGATCAGCGTGCAGCAGGCATCGCCTTTGATCCTGTCGAAATCGGTTGGGGGCACCGGCGCGATGAAGTCGACATCGCCGGCAAGAAGCGCCGCCACCCGCGTGGCAGGCTCCTTGATGGGGGTGAAGAGGATGCGGTCGACATTGCCGGGCGAGGCCTTGTCCCAATAATCGGCGAAGCGCTTGAATTCGAGCTTCACCCCCTGCTCTCGCCCGGTGACGATGAACGGCCCGGTGCCGGACACATGGGTCGAGGCGAAGGACGCGCCGTGCTTGACGATCTCGTCCTTGGGCCGGCCGCGCTCGTCGGTGCCCGAATAGAACGCGCGATCCATGGGGAAGATGTAGGTGGCGAGATTGAGCACCAGCGCATAGGGGCCCTTGGTGACGAGGTCGACGGTGAGATCATCCACCGCCTTCGCCTCGCTGAACGGCTCGTACAGCGCTTTGAAGTCGGGGCTCTGCTTCAGCCGATTGAAGGTCCACACCACGTCCTGCGCCGAGAGCGTGCGCCCTGAATGGAAGCGGACGCCTTCCCTCAGGTGAAAGCGGGTGGTGCGCTCGTCGATCTTCTCCCAACTCTTGGCAAGCCGCGGCTCGAGTGTCAGGTCCCGGCGGAAGCGCAGCAAGGGATCGAAGGTGAGGTGCGAGAGTTGGAGCGTGGCGCTCGCCAACTGCTCATGCGGATCGAGCGAGGTCGGATCGGCGTCATAGGCCATGCGCAGCGTCTTGGCCTCGGCGGTGGTGCAAATGCCACTAACGGCAAGTAGCGCGGTGAGCAGCAAAAGACGTCGAAGCATGGGTGACCTGGGCCTTGTGCTATTAGGTCCTACCGTTCAACCCCGCACGCCTACCCTGGATCAACCGCTTTGCAAGGCTTTTTCGTCACAGGCACCGACACCGATGTCGGCAAGACCGTCGTCTCCGCCTGGCTCCTCACCCATCTCGACGCCCTATATTGGAAGCCGGTGCAGGCTGGAGCTGAGCCCGAGACCGACGCCGTCACCGTGCGCAGGCTTGCCGAAATCTCCGAGGATCGCATCTTGCCCGAGGCCTATGTGCTGCCCGAGGCAATTGCGCCGCACGAGGCGGCACGGCGCGCGGGCGTCGCCATCGACATGGCAAAGCTCGAGGCGCCGGCGACGGACCGGCTGCTGGTGGTCGAAGGCGCCGGCGGCCTGCTCGTGCCCCTGACCAGCACCGACTATGTCATCGACCTTGCGGCGCAACTGCATCTTCCGGTGATCCTCGTCGCCCGCTCCACTCTCGGCACCATCAACCACACCCTCCTTTCGATCGAAGCTCTGCGCCGCCGCGGCCTGCCGCTCGCCGGCGTGGTCGTCAACGGGCCCGAGACGCCGCATAACCGGGCGGCCATCGAGCGCTATGGCGAGGTGAATGTGATCGCCGAGATCCCCTGGCTTCCGGAGCTGACGCGTGCGAGTTTGCAGGCCATCGAGCCTGAGCTCGACCTTGAGAAGCTTGCGCGGGCCATGAAGTGAACGATCAAGCCGACAGGGAGGAACGCGATAGCGATAGCGCGGCGCAAGAGGCGCTCGCCCGCGACATACTTGCGCGCGACCGGCGTCATGTCTGGCACCCCTTCACTCAGCACGGAACGGAAACCGAGCCGCTCCTGATCGCGGGCGCGCGCGGCGCCTCCCTCTACGACGCCGGGGGCCGTGAGATCCTCGATCTGATCTCGTCATGGTGGACGTGCACCCACGGCCATTCGCACCCCGCGCTCAACGAGGCGCTCGCCCAGCAGGCCGCCCGATTCGAGCATGTGATGTTTGCAGGCTTCACCCATCAGCCTGCGGTCGATCTCGCCACGGCGCTGTCGCAGCTCCTCCCCGGCGATCTCTCCCGCGTGTTCTTCTCCGACGACGGCTCGACCTCGGTCGAGGTGGCGCTCAAGATCGCCTATCAATACTGGGCCAATCGCGGCGAGGCCCGGCGGCGCGTGTTCATTTCCTTCGACGGCGGCTATCACGGCGACACGCTCGGCGCCATGTCGGTCGGCCGCGGCTCCGGCTTCTTCAATCTGTTTCGCAACATGATGTGCCAGGTGGTCGTCCTCCCCTTCCCCTACACATTCGAAGGCGACGAAGCCGCCGAGGACCGCGAGAAGGGCGCGCTGACCGCGCTCGAAGATCGCCTGTCGAACGGGACGCATGACGTTGCTGCGCTGATCCTCGAGCCGATGCTGCAAGGCGCCGGCGGCATGCGCATGTGCCGGCCTGAGTTCCTCAAGCGCCTGGTGGAGATTGCGCAGTCGGCGGGCGTTCTCGTGATCTTCGACGAGGTGGCAACAGGCTTTGGGCGGACCGGCACGCTTTTCGCCATGCAACATGCTGGCGTGGTGCCGGAGCTCGTCTGCCTCTCCAAGGGCCTGACCTCCGGCTACATGCCGATGGCGGTGACGGTCGCGCGCGACAAGGTGTTCGAGGGGTTTCTCGGGGAGAGCTTCGACAAGGCGCTGCCCCACGGTCATTCCTTCACCGCCAATCCGCTCGCCTGCGCGGTGGCGATCCGCTCCCTGATGCTGTTCGCCGAGGAGGACACGCTTCAGCGCATTTCACGGATCGCGTCCCGGCACCGTGACATGCTCGATGAGCTTTGCCGCCGCGAGGATGTGGTGCGGCCACGCACACTTGGTTCGATCCTTGCCTTCGATTTGAAGGGAGAGGCGAGCTACCAGTCGGCGCAGAGCCAGGCGCTCAAGGCCTGGTTCCTGAGCCACGGCCTGAATATCCGGCCGCTCGGCTCGACTGTCTATCTGATGCCGCCCTATTGCATCACCGATGCGGAGTTGGCCCGCGCCTATGCCGGGCTGATCGAGGGGCTCGACTGGCTCGTTGCCAACCGCCCATAGACGATGTGCCAGGTGATGCGCCCGCCGTGCTTCTCGTCGGCGGCGCGGATGGCGCGGCGAAGCGCACCGGCAGGAAGCGGAGCGTAGCCTTCGCGTGGGGTCAGGCCGCCGACTGCCTTCATGCGGCCGAGGAAGCCGAGCGTGTCGGCATCGACGATCAGCCGCTCCTCATCGACGATGCCGGGAAGCTCGGGGACGTCGAGGAGGCCGACAGGTAAGCCTCGCGCGGCGAGCACGTCCCGCCATTCGGCGAAGCTCTGGCTGCCGATCGTGGCGAAGAGCAGCACACCGCCCGGGGCGAGGCGCTTACGGAGCGTGGCGAGCGTGGCTTGAGCGTCGGCGAGCCAGTGCAGCGTCATGCTCATGGCGATCAGGTCGAAGCGCCCGTCGGCTGTCGGCCGGGCGGCATCCATCACTTCGAAGCTGAGGCGCTTGCCGAAGCCGTCAACGTTCAACCGGCATTGTTCGACCATGGACGGTGCGAGGTCGGTGAAGACGAATGCCCCGTCTGGGTAACGCGCTAGGAGGTGCCGGCTGAACAGACCTGTGCCGCAGCCAAGCTCGAGCACGCGGGGGGCGGCGAGTTGCGGTAGGAGACACGCCAGCCGCTTCGCCACGGTCCGCTGCAAGTCGGCGTTCTCCTCATAGGAGGCCGCCCGCGCGCCGAAGCTTTGCGCGATAGCGGCGCTACGGTTGGAGAGCATGCGCAAAATCGAGGACATGGTTGGCGCACCATTCAGGGTGCTTGAGAGGTAGCACATGGCCGCCGGTCTCGGACCAACGGATATTGTCCGCGCCCCAGATGGCCTCGCTCATCGCTTGCGGCACGACGGCATCGTCGCGGGCGGAAAGGGCGAGGGTTGGGCAGGCAAGCTCGGTCCTCACCTTGCTCTCATCCCAGTCCATCAGCCAGCCAAGACCCTCATCGAGCCGCCCTACATTGAGCGCCTCTGGGGATGCGAAGGGTTCCGTGCCGCAGCCGCGCCAGAAGGCCTCTAGGGTCTGGCTTGGATCGCGGCGCAACCCGCGCCGCATGCCGGCAACCCGCGACGGCGGGATGTGAGGACAGAAGCGATCGAAGCCCTGGATGCTGACGATGGCGCGGAAGGGCGGCCTGCCCTCCTTCCCTGCCCGGCGAAGCAGCCACAGCACGCCAAGGGAGTGGCCGACGGCGATGGCATCGCTTGGCCAGGTGGTCGCTGCCTTGGGCCCACCGGCGATGAAACCGAGATCGACATAGCTGACCTCTGAATTCCGCATATATCCGGTCAAATCGCGCCATATCGCGGCATTGAAGCCCCAGCCATGGACGAACACGAAACGCGTCTTAAGCGTGGGATGTTTCACGCCGTCGCGCTGCGCGGTAGAGCGCGGTCGTCCAGGGCTTCCAACAAGCCATTGAGGTCCGCGTCGCTGTGAGCCGCGGTGAAGGCGAGCCTCAGCCGTGCCGTCCCCGCCGGCACCGTCGGCGGCCTGATGGCGGTGGCAAAGAAGCCGGCGTCGCGGAGCCTCTTGCTCAAGCTGAGAGCCGCGTGATTGCTGCCGGCGATAAGCGGCACGATCTGCGTGGTCGAGGTGCCGGTGTCGTAGTCGAGAGAGCGCGCGCCCTGACGGAAGCGCTCGGCGAGGCTCGCGACATGAGCGCGCTCGGCATCGAGCGACGGCACGAGGTCGAGCGCAGCATCGATGGCGCCAAGCACCGGCGGCGGCAATGCTGTCGAGTAAATCAATCCGGAACAGCGATTGACCAGATAGTCGCGCAAGGTTCCGGAGCAGGCGACATAGGCGCCGAAGCCGCCAAGCGCCTTGGAGAAGGTGCCGATCACAATATCGGCTTCGCCGGACAGCCCACGCCCCCCCTCGCCCAGGATGCCGGTGGCATGGGCGTCGTCGACGATCAGCATGGCGTCATGCGCGCGGGCGAGGAGTCCAATCTCGGCAAGCGGCGCCACATCGCCGTCCATGGAGAACACGCTCTCGGTCAGGATGAATCTAGACCGCTCATCTCCTTGATATTGACTCAGAAGCGAAGCGAGGTGGGCGGCGTCGCCGTGGCGATAGCGGACGTCGCGGGCGCCAGACGCGGCGCAGCCGAAATGGATGCTCGAATGATTGAGCCGGTCGGAGAACACCAGAGGCTCGGCGCCGAGCACGCTGCGGTCGAGCAGCGCCTGCAAGATCGACGCATTGGCCTGGAAGCCAGAGGCCATGACCAGCGCCGCTTGCTTCTGCTTCAGCGCCGCGACCTTGGCTTCAAGGCCGGCGAACAGATCCAGATTACCGGTGACGAGACGCGAGGCGCCGGAGCCCACGCCATGCAGTTCCGCGAAAGCTCGCGCCCGCTCGATAAGCGCAGGATGGAAGCGCAAGGCGAGATAGTCGTTGCTGGCGAAATTGACGTAGGCCTCGCCCCCGATGCTGACGGTCCGCGCGTCGCGTGCCTCGATCTCAACGAGCCCGCGCCGCAGTCCGTCGCGCTCGCGCCCGTCGAGATAGGCTCCGTAGCTTCTTTCGCTCGCTGGCACGATCCTGTATTACCTCAGAAAAGCAGAATTGCAAGCATTTACAGTCGCTTAGTGTTTACAGTGACCCTGGTACAGAGCCTGAACTGGACGAGAACGAACTAGCATTCTGTAAACACCTTTCTACCCCTGCAGCAGCCTCGTCAGCGCCTCGCTGGGAGCCGCGGGACGGTCGCGCAGCTCAAGCAGTTCTTCGTATGGCCGGTTCGCCGCCCCTCAAGCCACGCAACCAGATCACACTCGCTCGTAACGCCCTCAGGTCAAGGTGACGCTCTCTAGCAGCAAGGAACCCTTAAGTCATTGCTGGCAACGTTGCGTTGGCACACCACGCAACGAGGAGGGACGCCATGCCGGAAGCCGCCACGGAAATAGGCATTGCTGAGAAATTTGCGCCGTTGCGACGCAATTTTTCAGCCAACGCGACTGAGGCCAG
>DATDLA010000189.1:0-2339 GCA_036519535.1 Methyloceanibacter sp. | reverse complement strand
AAGCGGTCTCCTTTCAGCCTCCGACCGGAGCGGTTTCGAGCGGGCTTTATACGGTTTTGCTGGCGCTTTGCAAGGCCTGCGAGCGCGATCAGTGCATCTCACCGGGCTTTTGCGGCACTGCTCTCGACGTGCACTCCACCGGCTTATTTTCCTTCACCGAATACGCGAGGCAGTTGTCGTTCGAATACACCTCAATCACTTCGAGCTTGGCGATGGGTGCGTCGGTATATGAGACCTCGATCGTCACCGGAGTCAGCACCTGACTTGTGACCTCCTGCGGCGAACGACCGCAAGCGTCGAAAGCGAAGATGCGGTCGGTAGGATCGCCCATGCGGGACACGAGCTGCAGCTCCGTGTAGCTGGGTGCCGGCGCCATCGCCTTCACGGCTATGGATACGGTGCCCTCGGCCACCGAGGCGGTCACACCCTCGATATGCGATAAGGTCGCCAAAGCCGGGTCACGCGGAGCTTTCGCTTTCCACGGCCAAGGCTGCGGGCCTGCGGCGAAGACAGGCGTGGCGACAAAGAGAACGATGGCGGCAAGCATTGCGGGGGAGCGGTGCATTCAGGCCTCCGGAGGGATTCTACCGTTGAAACAGAGTTTTGGGGGCAAAAGTTGCAAAACTGAATCCTCCTTCTTGGCGGGGGCCGAGGGCACGGCGTTTCTGGGCCTCGGCCAGCTTGACAGGCTTGAGGCAAACAGTGTCTTTGGCCCGACTTTAGCGGTAGGGATCCTCTCCTTGAGATGAGCATTGCTTTCATTTTTCCCGGGCAGGGGAGCCAGGCAGTCGGCATGGGCGCGGAGCTCGCCAAGGCTTATGCGCCGGCGCGTGCCGTGTTCGCCGAGGTGGACGAGGCGCTCGGCCAGTCCCTTTCGACCTTGATCTGGGTCGGGCCTGAGGATCAGCTCACCCTGACCGAGAACGCCCAGCCAGCCTTGATGGCGGTCTCGCTTGCCGTGATCCGCGTGCTCGAGGCCGAGAAAGGACTCTCGCTCGAGGACAGCGTGGCCTTCGTCGCCGGCCATTCCCTCGGCGAATATTCGGCGCTCGCCGCGGCGGGAAGCTTGAGCCTTGCCGATACCGCGCGCCTGCTCAAGGCGAGGGGGCAGGCCATGCAGACGGCGGTCCCGGTAGGCGAGGGGGCGATGGCAGCTCTTCTCGGGGCGGATCTCTCCCAGGCGCAAGAGCTTGCCAAGGCGGCAAGCGAGGACGAGGTCTGCGGCGCCGCCAACGACAATGCCCCAGGCCAGGTGGTGATCAGCGGCACGCGGGCGGCGATCGAGCGGGCGGTGGCGCTCGCCCCAAAATTCGGCGCTCGCCGCGCCGTGCTACTTCCCGTAAGTGCTCCCTTTCATTGCGCGCTGATGCAGCCTGCTGCCCAACTCATGCAGGAGGCGCTGAGCGAGGTGAAGATCTCGGCCCCGTCGGTGCCGCTCGTCGCCAATGTGCTCGCCTCCGCCATCAGCGACCCGGAAGCCATCCGCGCCCGTCTCGTCGAGCAGGTGACCGGCATGGTGCGGTGGCGTGAGTCGATGCTCTATCTGCGCGACCAGGGCGTCGATAGTCTTTACGAGGTTGGCGCGGGCCGGGTGCTCACGGGGCTCGCGCGCCGGTTCGAAGGATTCGAGGCGCGTTCCGTGGGCACGCCTGAGGAGCTCGAGGCGGCCGCCACGGCGCTTCAGGCCCGTGACGTGTAGGAGAAGGAGAGCTTCATGTTCGATTTGACCGGCAAGGGCGCGCTTGTCACCGGGGCCTCCGGCGGCATCGGCTGGGCGATCGCCGAGGCGCTGCATGCCCAAGGCGCCACGGTGGCAATCTCCGGCACCCGCGCCGAACGGCTCAACGAGCTTGCCGCCAAGCTTGGCTCGCGCGTCGTGGCGCTCCCTTGCGATCTGCGCGACCGCGCGGCGGTCGTGAAGCTCGCCGAGGACGCCGAGAAGGCACTCGGCCAGGTCGACATTCTCGTCAACAATGCCGGCATCACCCACGACAATTTGTTCATGCGCATGAAGGATGACGAATGGGACGACGTCATCGCCGTCAATCTCACCTCGGTGTTCGTGCTCACCCGCGGCGTGTTGCGCGGCATGATGCGGCGCCGCGCCGGCCGCATTGTCAACATTGCCTCGATCTCGGGCGTGCTCGGCAATCCGGGGCAGGGGAACTATGCCGCCTCAAAAGCGGGACTGGTTGGCATGACCAAATCGCTTGCCCGCGAGGTGTCGAGCCGTGGCATCACCGCCAATTGCATCGCTCCGGGCTTCATCTCCACCCCCATGACCGACGCGCTCACCCCTAAGCAGACCGAGGCCATCGCCGCGGCAATTCCGGCTGCCA
>DATDLA010000188.1:0-2745 GCA_036519535.1 Methyloceanibacter sp. | reverse complement strand
ATCCAGATCAGCGCCGCAAGCGCAATGGCGAAGAACACCGCCGCCGAGCCGAGATCCTTGGTCACGCGGATCGCTGCGTGCAATTCAGGCTGCACGTGATTGCACAGGCGCTCGATGGCGGTGTTGAGAAACTCGACGGCCAGCAGAAACAGCAGGCTGCCGATCAGCGCGACCCAAATCCACAGATTGGTCGCGATGAGAAAGGACAGCGGGATGGCGATGAATGCGATCGCGACTTCCTGCTTGATCGCGGCTTCGGTGCCGAGGCCTTCGCGCAAGCCCCCGACCGTGTTCCACAATGCCGCCCCAGATGCGGGAAATGCCGCCGCGGCCGGGGAGCGCAGCTTGCTCGCGCAGGTGCTTGTACTCGGTGCTCTCGGGTTGGCGCGGCGGCTTCATGGGCGAGCGCCTACGCGGCCGTCAGCCGCCGCAGCACGTCCTCCGCCACATCGAAATTGGCGTAGACCTGCTGCACGTCGTCCGATTCTTCAAGCGCGTCGATCATGCGCAAGAGCTTCTGCCCGGCCTCCTCGTCGATCGGCACCTCGGACCTCGGCCGCCACATGATCTGAACGCTGCGCGGCTCGCCGAAGCGCGCCTCGAGCGCCTTGGCGACCTGATGCAGCTGATCGGGATTGCAGTAGACGATGTGTCCCTGCTCGCTCGATTCGCAGTCGTCGGCGCCGGCGTCGATCGCCGCCTCCAGCATCTGATCCGCAGTTGCCTTGGCGGCATCGAACTCAATCGCGCCGAGCTTGTCGAAATTGAAGGAGACGGCGCCGGTCTCGCCGAGATTGCCGCCGAATTTGGTGAAGATCGAGCGCACCTCGCTTGCGGTGCGGTTGCGATTGTCGGTGAGCGCCTCGACGATCACGCCGACACCGCCGGCGCCGAAGCCCTCGTAGCGCACCTCCTCGTAGTTCGCCCCGCCGGCCTCCAGGCTCTTCTTGATGGCGCGCTCGATATTGTCCTTTGGCATGTTCTGGGCGCGCGCCGCGGTGACTGCGGTCCTGAGCCGCGGGTTCATGGCGGGGTCGGGCATGCCCATCTTGGCTGCCGCGGTAATCTCGCGGCCGAGCTTGGAAAAGAGCTTGGAGCGCTTCTTGTCTTGGGCGCCTTTGCGGAATTGGATGTTCTTGAATTTCGAATGGCCAGCCATTGAAAGCCCTATTGGTTACCGGCCTTAAGCATGACGGTGCCGCTTATACGGGCGACGACGCGCAAAATCCATAGCCGCCGGAGAAGGCCTGCCTCAAAGTCCGGTTTTAGCAAAGCCTTAACCCTGTTAGCCCGACAAGAGAGGTTTGGGCGGTTTCACTTTCAGGGGGCAAGGATGTCGAGCATTACCGGAGCGTCCACCACGCCGATGGTCGGGGGCGCGGAGCAGACGCCAAAGCTTTCGGAGCTTTGCGGCGACGCGGCGAAGCACGTGGCGCAAGCCCGCATTGCGCTGTTCAGCGATGAGGTCGACGCCGACGGCGCGCTTGCCCATCTCGACCAGGCGATCTTCCTCCTCCAGCGCCTGTCGGCCCATGGTCGGGCGATGGGCCTCACCGGCTCCCAGAAGCTGCATTCGGCCTGAGCGCCGATCCTTCGCGATCACACGGGCTTCGCGGCGCGCACCCAGAACTCGGGCTCGGCTTGCGACAACCTGCCGCCGAGCCTGATCGGCCCGATCGCGGTGGCGAGGCCTGTGGCGTCGTCGATCTCGATGCCGACGCCTGAGATCGTGGCTTCGCCAAGCGCCGGCTGAAACCGGCCGTTCGGTATCCTGGTGAGGAAGCGCGACAGCGGCTCCTCCTTGTTCATGCCGAGCACTGAGTTGTAATCGCCGCACATGCCGACATCGCTGATATAGGCGGTGCCCCGGTCGAGAATCTGCTCGTCCGCCGTGGGCACATGGGTGTGCGTGCCGATCACCGCGCTTGCGCGCCCGTCGACGAAAAAGCCCATCGCCTGTTTCTCCGACGTGGCCTCGGCGTGGAAGTCGATAAGGATCGCATCGGCTCCGCCCCTCAATGCGCAAGCCACGACCTCCGCCTCGATGGCGCGGAACGGACAATCGAGATCGCCCATGAAGACGCGGCCCATGGCGTTGATCACGAGCACGTCGGCCCCGTTCGAGGCCTTGAACAGTCCGGCGCCCCGTCCGGGCGTGCCTTTTGGAAAATTGACGGGCCGCAGCAGGCGGTCGTGGCGCTCGATGAACACGAGCGCCTCGCGCTGGTCCCAGACGTGATTGCCGGTGGTCACAACGTCGGCTCCCGCGTCGAGGAGCTCAAGCAGGATCGGCTCGGTGATGCCGAACCCGCCGGCGGCGTTCTCGCCGTTGACCACCACGAAATGAGCGCCGTAGCGTGTCCGCAAACCCGGCAGGGACTCGATGAGCGCCGTCCGCCCCGATCGGCCGACCACGTCACCGAGAAAGAGAACCCGCATCCTTGCCGCCGATCCGCAAAACCGAAGGGGCCTCGCTCGGGCCCGACCAAGGGTGAATAGCCCAAACCCGCACCTTCCCGCCAGCCTTGCCGGCCAGGCTGCCTAAGCCTTTGGCTCAGGCTTTCGTGGGAGTTCAGTTGGGAAGCGGCGGGTCGCCTCGCAAAAGTAGCGAGGCCGCGATGGCCGTCGGGGCGTAGATCCCTGGTGTCCCTACTAATGTAGGTGGGCGCCGAATGTCGGAGACCACGGTCCCCGACGGGGTCAGCTCCCTTAGGATCTTATAGGGCCCGGGGATAGTGCCCCTAA
>DATDLA010000187.1:0-2316 GCA_036519535.1 Methyloceanibacter sp. | reverse complement strand
GCAAACGGGAGTTCACACTCTCCCGTATTTTCTTGTCGATGTTCTGAATGGCGTTCCACGCTGAAATTCCGGGCGCGCGCGGCGGTCATCATACGTCCTTCGCTGCGAGCGATGGGTCAAACGCGATCGCCGCGCACGCCGGCAATCAGGATTCGGTCATCACGTCAGAGGTATAGGCCACTCGCGCGAGCGTGCGTGCCGGGCGCCATGTGCTTGGCCGGTACTCTCGCCTGCCACCCCGGACAGCGGGACAGGCTGGCGCGGCAGCCACCCTTTGTTGCAGTTAGGTGACAGCACAAGCGCTTAAGCCAGTGGACAATTTTACCGCCGCTGGGTGGGACCAGGTTTCGGCGCCGCGTTCGGCACCGAGCCGGTTTGCGCTTCCGGCGTAGAGGGCTTCGCCTCCGCTGGCTTGGGCTTTTCGTCGGCGGTCGCGGCCTTTGCATCGCCGGGCCTGGATTTTTCGTCGGCAGTCGATGGCTTTGCGTCTGTCGGTTTGGATTTCCCGTCCGCGGCGGAAGGCTTTCCGTCCGGGGTAGCGGCCTTTGCATCGGTGACCACTGGCTGCTCGCGCCACGTTGTGAACCGCGTGGCAAGGTCCCCGCCATGCTCGTTCCACCACGCCTCGTCAAAGCGGAGCGCCTTGCGGAAATTGTCCGGCGCGGTCGGCAAATAGTCTTTCATCTCGATGTCGATCGAAGGATGCTTGCCGACGAGCGCGATCGCCGATTTGCGCATGGGCCCATAAGCAATCAGCGCCGCCTGCGCCGCCATCTGGGCGGGCTCGGTGGCAAACGCGATGAAGCGTTTGGCCTCGTCCTTGTTGGCGGCGGCTTTTGGGATGGCCCACAGGTCGAGGTCGTAGATCTGGCCGTCCCACACCACGTCGATGCGCTGGCGGGCGCCGACCGCGGCACGGAAGATGCGTCCGCTATAGCCCGCCGCCATTGCTGCCTTGCGTTGCATCAGCATGGAAATGGCGTCTTCCGCCTTGTCCCACCACAGAATCTGCGCCTTGATCTTGTCGAGCGCCTTGAAGGCGCGGTCGACGCCCTCAGGGCTCGCCAGTTGGGTGTAGATGTCGGCCGGATCGACGCCGTCGGCGAGCAGCGCAAGCTCGAGCGTGTAGCGCGGGCCATTGGGCAGCGCCCGCTTTCCCGGGAAGCGCTGGACGTCGAGGAGGTCGGCGATCTTGGAAGGCTGCGCCTTGGTGAAGGCCTGGCGGTCGAAGGCGATTGCCGTCGACCAGGCGACGCTGGCGATGCCGCAAGGAGCGATGCCGCCTGAGAGGAAATCGTCGCTCACGCTCTGACCGCCCGGGCCTGAGGTCAGCGTCGAGCTATCGATCGACTCGAGCAGCCCGTCACGGCACAGCGCGTCGAGCGCGCCCTGCGACAGGTCGACAATATCGAGGGGCGAGGCGCCGGCGCCGATCTTGTCTTTGATCGCGGCAAGCGTACCGTCATAGGTCTCGGTCTTGATCTTGACGCCGGTCTTCTTGGTGAACGGCTCGAAATAAGCGATCTCCTGCGACTGGCCATAGGCCCCGCCCCAGGTCGCGATTAAGAGAGTGGCGTCGCTCGGCTTGGCCTCCGGGGTGGGCGCGTCTTGCGCGCTCGCGCCCGGCGAGGCAAGCGCGAACCACGCGAGCCCAAGCGCAGCAGCGCTTAGAAGGTGCCCGGTGCCGCCGCTTCGAAGCGAGCGGCCAAAGCGGCAATTGGCTGGCATGACGCTCTTCATTGGTGTTCGCTCAAAATCACTCGCCAAGGTCAGTGCGGCAAGACCGTTGGTCCCGTCGAGCCCGTCGGCAAGCTGCCGTCGCCCAGCGTCGGACGGTCCGCTCTGCGGATGATGGGCTGCAACAACGATCCGCGAATCGAGACCTTTGGCGCCTCCGCTTGGGTCAATTGCGAAGTCCCCGCCGGAACGATGGGGTTCGCCACCGTGAGACCCCAATCGAGTGTCTGCTTCGTCACATCGACGTCGCCGGATCCGGAAATCGTGCCCCGCGGCGTGCGCATGCTCAAGGACTGACACCAAATATGGCCTCTACCGAGACGGCAATCGGCATCGAGCTGATCGAACGACGTGACATTGTCGTGGCTCCAGCCGTCGTCGTTGAGCGGCGTAGGTCCCGCCAGCAGGCGGGGGAAGTCGACCGGCACCGCGCCGTCTTTCGCCTCGAGCTTGACGGTTCCGGCGAGAGCGCCGGTGAATTGCGCGGGATCGCTGCCTTCGGCGGCAAGCTCGGTCTTGATGTTGGCGGTGCCGCTGATCGGGAGCGCGAGGGCAAGCGGCTGGAGACAGGTGTCGATG
>DATDLA010000186.1:0-5983 GCA_036519535.1 Methyloceanibacter sp. | reverse complement strand
GTCCGCGTGCCCTATGAGATGTTCACCCCTGCCAACCCCTTCCTCAAGCCCGTCTCCTCGACGGCGGAACACGTGCGCGAAAATCGCCAGCCCCTCTCGCCGGAGAACACCTTCTGGCAGGCGCAGGAGAAGATGGGGAAGGCAATCGAGTCCTCCTTGAAGGCTTACGGCGACATGCGTGACCGCTTCCTTGAGACGACGTTCCACGCTGTCTATGGCTCTCCGTTCCTGCAAGCGCTAGCTGGCCTTAAGGCCTCCGACGCGCCTCCACGTCACCGGCTAGGCGTCGACGCGGTCTATCGCGCCTTCGTCGCCCACCGGATCGAGGAGCTGACCAGAAACATTGCGCAAGGCGGCCCGCGCGAGGCGGCGATCCGCGCTCTCCTCTACATCCGCATGCCCGAGGGTGTCGCTGACGAACGCGGCTTCCGCCTGCTTGAGCATATGCGCGAAGACACCGGTAGCGGACTTTCGCTCGCGGACTTCAAGACCATGGTGCGCGATCAGTTCTTCACGCTGTTACTCGACGAGCGGCGAGCGATCGAAGCCATCCCAGCCATGCTCGACGCGGACCCAGACCTTGCCCCGCGCATGGCGAGTACCTTGCGCAAGCTGATCGACGTCGTCGGTGTGGAAACAAAGCTCGGCAAGAGCCGACTCGCCGAGATGACCGCGATGTTCGAGTCGAGGAAGGCCGCAAGAGCTCCCAAGAATGGTGCGCCGAAAGAGAGTCGCATGCAGCCTCCCCAACCCGCCCGGGCGCCAGCGGCGAAGCCGCATCGGGCCCATTAGTGCAATTTGAGCTGAAGGATCGAGCCATGAACGAGAACTCAACGGCGTCGACCTTGCGTCGGCACGAAAAGTACGACCGCCTGATCGCCGCAGCGAAGAGTCTGCAGCCGATCTCCACCGCCGTGGCGCATCCCTGCGACGAAACCTCGCTGAGAGGGGCGGTCGAGGCGGGCGAGGCCGGACTGATCAAGCCGATCCTCGTCGGTCCCAAGGACAAGATCGTCGCGGTGGCGAAACAGTTTTCGCTCGACCTCGGCAACATTGAGATCGTCGACGTGCCACACAGCCAGGCTGCCGCCGAGAAAGCTGTCGAGCTCGTGCGCACAGGCAAGGCCGATCTCCTCATGAAGGGGAGCCTCCACACCGACGAGCTGCTCTCGGAGGTGATGAAGCGTGAGACCGGGCTCCGGACGGGACGGCGCGTCAGCCATGTCTTTGTCATGGATGTCCCTGGCCACCCTCAGACACTGTTCATCACCGATGCAGCTGTGAACATCGCGCCAGACCTCGTATCGAAGCGCGACATCATCCAGAACGCCATTGATCTTTACGCCGGGCTCGGGCTTGGGACGCCAAAGGTCGCCATTCTCTCCGCCGTCGAGACGGTGACCCCAACCATCCCCTCCACCCTTGAGGCGGCGGCGCTCTGCAAGATGGCCGATCGCGGCCAGATCACCGGCGGCGAACTCGACGGCCCGCTCGCCTTCGACAACGCCATCAGCCCCGAGGCGGCCCGCATCAAGGGCATCAAATCGCCGGTTGCCGGTCAGGCGCAGATCCTGGTGGTGCCGGATCTGGAAGCCGGCAACATGCTGGCCAAGAATCTGACCTTCCTTTCCCATGCCGACGCCGCTGGCATCGTGCTCGGCGCGCGGGTCCCCATCATCCTCACCTCGCGGGCCGACCACGTGCGGACGCGCATGGCCTCCTGCGCCGTGGCCGCTCTGCTCCGCCACAGCCAAATGGCGAAGCAGCCGATCCGGGCCTGAGCCGTGGCCGACACCATCCTCGTCGTCAACGCCGGCAGCTCAAGCATCAAGTTTCAGTTGTTCTCGGTCGGCGAACGCGATCAGCTGCAACGTCTCCTGAAAGGCCAGATCGAAGGCATTGGCGTCCATCCGCGGCTCTTCGCCAAGGGCGTGAAAGGCGAGACGCTGATCGACCAGACCTGGCCCGGTGTTGACGTTCCCGATGTGCCTGCGGCGCTGGCCAAGGTCGTGGAATTCCTGCGCGCCCAGATTGGAAGCTTGCCGATTGCTGTCGGCCATCGTGTGGTGCATGGCGGCCCTGACTACAGCGAGCCGATCCTCATCGACGACGCCGTGATCGAGCGGCTGCAGGCTTTCGCGCCGCTTGCTCCACTCCACCAGCCGAACAATCTCGGCCCAATTCGCACGCTCAGGCAGAGGCAGCCACAGCTTCCGCAAGTCGCCTGCTTCGATACGGCGTTTCATCGCGGCCACCCCGAAATTGCCGACCGCTACGCTCTGCCTGAACGCTTCTATCAGGAAGGCGTCCGCCGTTACGGTTTCCACGGGCTGTCCTACGAATATATCGCGAGCCGGCTGCCGGAACTGGCGCCTGACATTGCAAAGGGGCGCGTCGTCGTGGCCCATCTCGGCAGTGGCGCGTCCATGTGCGCCATCAACGCTGGGAAGAGCGTCGAGAGCACCATGGGCTTTACCGCACTCGACGGTTTGCCCATGGGGACGCGTCCCGGTCAGCTCGACGCCGGCATCGTGCTCTATCTCCTGACCGAGAAGGGCATGAGCGCTGGCGACATCGAACATCTGTTCTATTACGACTCCGGTCTCAAGGGCCTCTCCGGCGGGAGCAACGACGTCCGAGACTTGCTTCAGAGCTCAGACCCGCGCCCCAAGCGTGCGCTCGACTATTTCGTCTATCGCATCGCTCTCTTCACCGGCATGCTCGCGGCCGCCATGAGCGGCATCGACGGCTTCGTGTTCACCGCCGGCGTCGGCGAGAATGCACCTGCCATCCGCGAGGCCGTGGCGCGGCGCCTGTCCTGGCTCGGGCTTGATCTCGACCCAGAGGCGAACGCCAAGGGAGCCGGGCGTAACTCGGCGCCAGGCTCGCGCATCGCCTGCTACGTCATTCCCACCGACGAGGAACTGATGATCGCTCGCCACACCCTTCGCGTCCTGCGCATGCAACTAGCATTCCAGCTCAAGGAGAAGCGTGCATGATCGACATTTCCACCTTGCCGCTTCTCAAGGGCAAGAAGGCGCTCGTCACCGGCATCGCCAACGACCAATCCATCGCCTGGGGCTGCGCCAAGGCCTTTCGCGCGTTCGGCGCCGACCTCGCTATTACCTATCTGAACGACAAGGCAAAGCCCTATGTCGAGCCTCTCGCCAAGGAAGTCGAGGCCTCGATCTTCATGCCGCTCAACGTCCAGGTCGAGGGCCAGATGGAGGCGGTGTTCAAGGCGATCGAGAAGCAATGGGGCAAGCTCGACATCTGCCTCCACTCCATCGCGTTTGCGCCCAAAGCCGATCTGCAAGGGCGCGTGGTGGATTGCACGAAGGAAGGTTTTCTGCTCGCCATGGATGTGTCTTGCTGGTCGTTCATCGGCATGGCAAAGCTCGCCGAGCCGCTGATGAAGGATGGCGGCACGCTGTCCACCATGACCTATTATGGGTCGCAGATGGTGGTGGAGCATTACAACATTATGGGCCCGGTGAAGGCTGCTCTCGAAGCCTCCGTTCGCTATCTCGCGGCCGAACTTGGGCCGAAAGGCATCAGGGTGCATGCCATTTCGCCAGGGCCGCTCAAGACCCGCGCGGCGTCCGGCATCACCGATTTCGATGAACTGATCGCCAAGGCTCAGGAGAAAGCCCCGTCCCGGCGGCTCGTGTCGATCGAGGATGTCGGCGCGGCTGTGGCCTTTCTTTCCATGAACGGAGCGAAACTGATCACCGGCGAGACGCTCTATATCGACGGCGGCTATCACATCATCGACTGAGCACGATGGACCCGCGAACCTACACCGCCGGCGAAGTCCTGAAGGATGGCACCGCCGTCACCATTCGGGCCATTCAGAGAGGCGACAAGAGCCGCCTCTTGGAAGCATTCAAGAACCTCGATCGGGAGTCGGTGTACCGGCGCTTCTTCACCCCCAAGAAAGAGCTGAGCGACCGCGAACTCGAGCAACTGACCGATGTCGATTTCAGCCAGGTCGTTGCTCTCGTCGTCACGACGCAAGGAGCGGATGGCGAAATCCTGATTGGCGGAGGACGCTACGCCACCGAGGGAGCGGGTTCGGGCGAAGCCGAAATCGCCTTCATGGCCGACGGCAACTATCGGGGCCTTGGCATTGCGTCGCTTATCCTGAAGCATCTCGTGCACATCGCCAGGGAGGCCGAAGTACAGCATTTCGACGCCGAGGTGCTCGACGAAAACTCCGCCATGCTTGCCGTCTTCCGCCGGAGCGGGTTGCCCATGCAACGCCGTCGTGACGGCAGCATCCTTCACGTTACGCTTTCACTCGGGAACCAAGAGGAGCAGCGACATGGGACATGAGAGCCACGCACAGGCGTCCGCGCCCGATGACACCGCGGGAACTCCTGAGGACAACGGCAAGCCAAAGCTGAAGCGGAAGGAGTACGAAAAGGCTTTGGACAAGCTGCAAACGGAACTCTGCGTTTTGCAGGATTGGGTCAAGAGGACCGGTGAGCGGATCATCGTCGTGTTCGAAGGACGCGACGCCGCCGGCAAGGGTGGGACCATCCGGGCAATGACCGAGCGGGTGAGCCCGCGCACCTTCAGATTGATTGCGTTGCCCGCCCCCTCAGACCGGGAAAAGTCGCAAATGTACTTGCAGCGCTACCTTACGCATTTTCCGGCGGCCGGAGAAATCGTGATCTTCGACCGCAGCTGGTACAATCGAGCCGGCGTCGAATACGTCATGGGCTTCTGCACCAAGGAACAGCACAAGCGCTTCCTGCAGAATTGTCCCGAATTCGAGAAGCACATCACCGACAACGGCATCAGGCTGATCAAATACTGGCTGGAAGTGAGCAACGATCAGCAGAAAGAGAGATTCGAGGCTCGGGTGGAAGACCCGATGCGGCAATGGAAGCTCAGCGCCATGGACCTTCCCTCACGCGAGCGCTGGTTCGACTATTCTCGCGCCCGCGACAAGATGCTGGAGGCGACCGACACGAATTTCGCGCCCTGGTATCTCTTGCGCTCGAACGACAAGCGGCGGGCGCGGCTCAACCTCATTTCGCATTTCCTGAGCCTCATTCCCTACGAGGCTTCGCCGGCAAAGAAGGTCAAGCTGCCCAGTCGCGACAAGTCGAAGGCCTACGACGACGACGCGACCATCAAGGACCGGCGCTGGATCAAAGAAAAATTCTGAGCGGAGCCGATCAGGCAGGTCGCGGCGAAAGCCTGCTCAAGCCGGCGCGTCGCGCGAGCAGCTTATAGACATGAACCATGAAGGCGGTGGCGAAAAGCGGCGTGAGCAGGTTCAAGATCGGCACCGAGGCAAGTCCGGCGATGATCACGCCGCATAGGAACACGGTGGCGAGGTTCGCCTTGCGTAAGCGCCGCGCCTCCTCAGGGGACAGATGCCGCATGGCCACCATCTCGAAATATTCGCGCCCGAGCAGATAGCCATTGCCGACATAGAAGGCGATGAGATTGGCGCCCGGCACGAGCAGCAAGAACAACGCAACCAGGTTCACCACCAGCACGGCGATGAAGAACCGCAAGCCCACGCCGATAGCGGCAAGGGTCGGCATCTCCTTGCCCGGCGGGTCGCCGGGGTAGTGAACGCGCTCGACCTGACCCGCGATGTCGTCGAGATAGAGGCCGGCCATCAGCGAGGTCACCGGCGGGATCAGAAAGATCGAGCCCACCACGAGCGCGAGGCCGCCCATCCATTCGATGGTGGTTTCGATCCAATTCGGCCATTCGACGAAATAACTGAACAGGCCTTCGAGCACGATGATGAGGAGCGCGAGCAGCCCGATGGTGAAGCCGACGCATTTGAGGAGCACGGCGCGGAAAGGCGGCGTGAACAGCTCTCTGAAGGCTTGAATTGCGGCGGCGAGCATGGCGTGTTTCAACTCCGGCGGCGCCGAATATAGTTGGCGTCCCGGCCAATACCAGAGCGGACATACGCAAAAAGGAGTGACACAGTCATGGCGGAACGCACGCGTGC
>DATDLA010000185.1:0-2410 GCA_036519535.1 Methyloceanibacter sp. | reverse complement strand
CTCGTGATGTCGCGCATCAGCCCGACGCAACGCAACAGCCGCGTATTGTCGCTCGGCGCTGCGCGGGCTCGCAGCTCGTACCAGAGATAGCTGCCGTCCTGGCGCTTCAAGCGGAATTCGGTTTGCAGCTCGCCGCCCTGGTTTTCCTGCAACGACCACAGCATCAGGCGGAAGCGCTCGCGGTCGGCGGCATGCATGTGCTGGAGGAACCGGTCGACGGTGGTGTCGAGGGTGCCGGGGGGCGCGCCTAGCGCTTCCTCGATCTCCTGGGCGACGCTGATCTGATCCTTGCCGGCGTTCCATTGCCAAACGGCGGCGCCGGAGCCATCGACGGCGAGCGACTTCATCTGCACCTGGCTTACCGGCCCCAGCTGGAGCGGACCGCCGGTGGAGCGGAAGGCGAATTGCGTCACGGTGAAGCCGAGCAGCACCAGGATAAGAACCAGGCCAGCGGCGAGACCGGTGACGACGATGTCGCCGGACAGCTTACCGAGCACGATCATGGCGGCGCCGAACAGCCAGACGAGCAGCAGCATCCAGCTCGGAATGAGCAGAAGCGCGCGGTCCTGGCCGCGCAGCGCAAGATAGGCGATGAGGCAGGTGCCGATGGCGGCGATGCCCAGAAGCGAGCTGCGGGCAAGGCCTGAGGCGACCCGCGGATCGACGACGGCAAAGAGGACGAGAGCGAACTGGGCGGCGATCCAGCACCAGAACAAGGTCTTGATCCAGCCATGCCACATGCCGATGCGCAAGAAAGCGTAGAGGAAAAGCACGAGGCTCGCAGCGACCGCTGCCTCGGCGGCGGCGCGATAGACCGCTATATGGTCCGCATTGACCGGGAACAGCTTGCTCCAAAAGCCGAAGTCCACGCAGAAATAGGCGAGAACCGCCCAGGCCACGAGCGCGGTCGCCGGGAAGATGGACCGGTGGTTGGCGGCGAAGATCGCCGTCAGGAAGATGGCAAGCAGCCCGGTGATGCCGAGCAGCACGCCGTTGAACAGCATGCGGTCCTGCTGCTTCGCCTGATAGACCTCAGGATCCCACAGCATCAGCCGCGGCACCTGGCGCGAGCTCAACTCGGCGGCGAAGGTGATGGTCTGCGCCGGCTCGAGGCTCAAGCGGAACATGTCCGCGCGGTCGCTCTTCATGCGCTCAGGCCTGAAGCCCAGTGACGGGGTGATGGCGGCGATCCGGCCGGCATCGAGCTCGGGCGAGAGCACGCGCGAATTGGCAAGCGTATAGCGCGGCGCGGCAAGCCATCGCGTGATGCGCTCGGTGGTCGGGTTGGTCAGCGCGAAGACGAGCCAGCCTGGATTGGTGCCGGCGGTGGTCGCCTGCACCGCCATGCGGCCGATATAGCCGTCCTGGCCCGGTGCGGTCTCGATCTGTAGCTTGTCGCCGCGTCCCTCATAGAGCTCGCCCAGCGCCGTGACGTCGAGCTTCTCCTGCTCGGGCTTGACCACAATCGGCTCAATGGCAAGAGCCACTCCGCGCGGCAAAGGCATGAGGCCGAGGCCAAAGCCAAGCAGGAGCACGACGAGACACGCCAAGCGGCCGCCCAGGCCTCCTGCCTTTGCCCCGTGGCCCACTCCCGTCACCTTGCCGTCTGTCAATGGCGGCCCCGATCGGCTCCCTAACGGCGTCTGTCGCTTTCAAGCAGCGCGTACAGCAGATGGTCTTGCCACACGCCGTTGATCTTCAGATAGCGGCGCGCCATCCCCTCGCGGGTGAAGCCGGTCCTCTCCAGAAGCTTGATGGAGGCGACATTGGCGGGCAGGCAGGCCGCTTCGAGCCGGTGCAGCTCGAGCGAATCGAACACGAAAGGGATAACAGCGCGGACGGCGGCCGTCATATACCCCTTTTGGGCATGCGGGGCGCCGATCCAGTAGCCAAGCGTGCAAGCCTGGGTGACCCCCCGGCGCACGTTGCAAAGGGTGAGGCCGCCGACCAGAGAGCCGCTCGCCGCCGAGAAGATGAACAGCGCGTAGCCCATGTCCTCGCGGAGGTCGCGCAGATAGTGGCGGACGCGGCGGCGGTAGGAGGCGCGGGTCAGCTCGTCGGCGGCCCATAGCGGCTCCCAAGGCGTGAGGAACTCGCGGCTCGCGGCGCGAAGCTCGGCCCAGTCGGGGTAGTCCGACATTTGCGGCGTGCGCAGGAGCACGCGATCCGATTGGATAACCGGCCCGAGATCGCTAGAGGTGGCGGTACGCAGCAACGCCATGGTCTCAATGCTCCTCAGGCCGCCTCGCTCGGGACATGGGTGAATTTTGCCGCGAGGTTATCGAATCTTGCAACATGAAGAATGGGCCCAACCGTGGCAAGGCTGAGCGGGGAAGACAGCATGCGCGCCAGCAGGGCCTGCAGGGCCTCGGCCTCGACCTGATCGAGCCGCTCGATCAGCTCCTCGGTG
>DATDLA010000184.1:0-2951 GCA_036519535.1 Methyloceanibacter sp. | reverse complement strand
GCAGCCCCGAGCGGTATTGCCTGAAGGCTGCTCGTTCCTTGCATCGATATTGTTAACGATAGGACTCACAATGCATTTCTATCCCACCGAGCGCGTCGCTCTCTTCATCGACGGCGCCAATCTCTACGCCACCGCGAAGTCTCTCGGCTTCGACATCGACTATAAGCGGCTGCTCGCGCTGTTCGGCACCAAGGGGCAGCTCATCAGGGCGCTTTACTATACGGCGCTCGCCGAGGAACAGGAGTATTCCTCGATCAGGCCGCTGATCGATTGGCTCGACTATAACGGCTACACCATGGTGACGAAGCCGACCAAGGAGTTCACAGACGCGACCGGCCGGCGCAAGATCAAGGGCAACATGGACATCGAGCTTGCCGTCGACGCCATGGAGCTGTCGGAGCATCTCGACCATATCGTGCTGTTCTCCGGGGACGGCGATTTCCGCTCGCTGGTCGAGGCATTGCAGCACAAAGGCAAGCGGGTGAGCGTGGTCTCGACGCTCGTCACCAATCCGCCGATGGTGGCAGATGAGCTGCGCCGGCAGGCGGACCAGTTCATCGATCTTGCGCATCTGCAAAACGAGATCGGCCGCGATCCCGCCGAGCGCGCTCAGCGCGAGCAGCGCCGCAGGCCCGAACCGGTGGACGAGTTCGATTCAGAGGATCTGATCGAGACCTGACGTCGGCGAACCGCGACAGCCCATGCCACTTGCCCACGAGACGGATGCGGCCGCACCGGAACCTCAGCCTGATTGCCCCCTCTGTCCGCGGCTCGTCTCCTTCCGGGCGGCCAATCGAACCGCGCATCCCGACTGGTTCAACGGCGCGGTTCCCTCCTTCGGACCCGAGAGAGCGCGGCTCCTCATCGTCGGGCTCGCGCCGGGATTGAAGGGTGCCAATCGCACCGGGCGCCCCTTCCTCGGAGACTATGCCGGTGAGCTGCTCTACCGCACCCTGCTCAAGGTCGGGCTTGCGCGAGGGCATCACGACCCCGCCACGCCGGATGCCCTGCAGCTTGTCGACTGCATGATCACCAATGCCGTGCGCTGCGTGCCGCCGGCCAACCGGCCGACCCCGAGCGAGATGGCTCATTGCCGGCAGTTTTTGCAAGCGCGCATTGCCGCGCTGCCGAAACTGCGCACGATCCTGGCGCTTGGCCGTATCGCCCATGACGGCACGCTCGATGCTTTGGGGTTGAAGCGCCGCGGCTACACTTTCGCCCACGGGGCCCGCCATGACCTTCCGACCGGCCAGGTGCTCTTCGACAGCTATCACTGCTCGCGCCAGAACACGAATACCGGACGGCTGACCACATCAATGTTCGAGGCGGTGCTCGCAACGATCGCCGGCGAACTCGGCTGCGGGTAGCGTCGCTTGTGAGTGTTGCTGGGGCGCGGCATCTCGGGCATGCTGGACTTGAGGTTGCGGGCGAGCCTTTGAGGAGAGGCCCATGGCCGCGTTGGAGATCTCGCCGACCAAGATCGGCTATGTGATTGTCAAGGCGCGCGAATGCGCGGCCAAGGTCGCCGCTTGGGACGACGGCGCCACCTCAGATCACGACGCAGATTCGATTCTCGAATCCTTCAGCGACGATGCGACGCGCGGGGAACTAAGGGCCTTCATCCGCGATATGAATGAGGATGAGCAGGCGAGCCTCGTCGCGCTGGCGTGGATCGGCAGAGGCTCCTTTGGGCCAGAGGAGCTCGATGAAGCGCTCGACACCGCCCGCACGGAGCATGTCAACCGCAGGGAAGAGTATCTGCTCGGCATGCCGATGCTCGCCGACTATCTCGAGGAAGGGTTGGACCGGCTAGGCTATTCGGTGGAGGACGCCGAAGACGATTCTCTTTAGGCGCTACTGACCTCTCGTCTAAGCCATCTCAGCACTTTGGCAGCGTGAGCGGCGGGATCAGGCACCGGATAGCATATGGCTTCGATGGTGCCGGACGAGAGGATGAGCGTGAGTCTTTTCAGGTAGCTCTCTCCACCGGTTGCGAAACTGGGTAAGGCAACGGCCCGCGCCAGACGGCCCTCAGCATCGCTCAGGATCGGGAATGGGAGGCGTAGGCGCAGGGCCATTTCGCGCTGCCAGTCCGTCGCCTGACCGCTGAGGCCGAACAATCCGACCTTGAGTGCCGCGAAGTCAGGGCTGAGATCGCGAAACCCTTCTAGCTCCGGCGTCGAGCCATGGGCGCCTTCGATGTCGTCCCAGTTCGGCGGATTGGGATGTCCCGGCCGTCCCGTCCACGGATACACAATGAGCACGCTTCGGCCCGGCATCTCGGCGAGACAAATTTCCTCGCCGGTCGTTGCGGGCAGAGCAATGCGCGGCAGCGCCGTGCCAAGCTTGGGCGGGCTCGGCACCCCCTACCCCTTGTCGCGCATCAGGCGGCCCTTCTGCCGGTCCCAATCGCGCTTCTTCTCGGTCTCGCGCTTGTCGTGCAGTTTCTTGCCCTTGGCGAGGCCGAGTTCGACCTTGGCGATGCCCCGCGCGTTGAAATAGAGCTTGAGCGGCACCACCGTCATCCCTTGCCGCTGGATCGCGCCCGTCAGCCGGTCGAGCTCGCGCTTGTGCAGCAGGAGCTTGCGCGGCCGCGTGGGCGCGTGGGTGTTGCGTCCGCTTTGCGCATATTCGGCGATGTGTGCGTTGACCAAATAGAGCGCGCCACCGCCCTCGTCGGAGGCGTAGGCATCGGCGATATTGGCCTTACCGGCGCGCAGCGACTTCACTTCCGAGCCGGTGAGCACGAGGCCAGCCTCGAGCTTGTCTTCGATCGCGTAATTGAACCTGGCCTTGCGGTTCTCGGCGATGAGCTTGCCGCTCTCGCGCTTTTGCGCCATCGGCTTGACCTTGCGGTGCTAGACGAGGAACAGGCCGACTTTGGCAAGCGCTGCGTCGACCTTGGCCTTGGAGCTTGCCGCGAGCGGCGCCAAGGGAAGCCGCGTCTCGCC
>DATDLA010000183.1:0-3215 GCA_036519535.1 Methyloceanibacter sp. | reverse complement strand
GCCTCGACGGTTGTCGCTTCCGATGACGGGCTTACGGCAAGCGGCTCGGTGATCGGCTTCGGCGCCGACGGTTCGGCGATCGGCTCTCGCGTGGCTTCCAGGATGGGCGCCGGCTCCGGCATGGACTTCGGAGCCATATCCATGGGCGACTTCGAAGTCATGTCCATGGGCGCCTTCGGAGCCATATCCATGGGCGGGGGTTGTGTTGCCTTGACCTCGATCGGTTTCTGCCCCTCGGGGGCAGCGGGCTCGGCGGGCTTGGCCGGCGCCTTCACTTCAATTTTCTCGGGTTCGGCCTCAGTGGGCGGAAGCTTGGACCGGGTCCAGTATTTCTCGCCGCATAACAGCCAGGCCTTGCAGCCCTTGAGCACGATCTGATTGCGCGAAACGAGCGTCACCTTGACGTCGGTATAGATCTTTCCCTCTTCGGGATTGTAGACGCTGCCCTGCCAGGCGTTCGAATCGATCGCCACCATGTTGGAGAACAAGGCAAGGCCGATGATCGGCCGATCGCGCATCGAGGTATTCTCGTTCCGGGCGTCATGCAGCGGCCGCCCGCGCGAATCATTGGGGTCCCTCAGCCAGACGATCTTGCTGCAGATGCCGCGGCCGCATTTCTTCACCTCCATCTTCGCCGATCCGTCATCCTTGGCCCAAATGCCAGATGGGTCGGCGGCGGAGGCATAAGAGGGCACGCCGGCCGCCAGAAACAGGGCGGCTAGAGCTCCGATGGCCGGGGCGAATGTACGATGCTTCATAAAAGCACCCTCCTCCAAACTGTCGCGCCGACGGCGCAAAAGACGCCGCCGATATTTAAGCTTACGCCCCCGGTTCCTAATCAGGCCTTTATAAGGCCATTGTATGGCTCCGCGGCCCGCGGTCTACCCCAGCTCATGGCATTGTCCCCTGGGCCGGCCGGTCCGAGCCCGGTGCTTCCAGGATCGCCGCGACGCCCATGCCCCCTGCCGTGCAGACCGAAATCAAGCCGCGACGGCCGCCTTCAGTATGCAACAGCTTGGCGAGAACTGCCAGGATGCGTGCGCCGGTCGCGGCGAAGGGATGGCCGAAGGCGATGCTTGAGCCCTTGACGTTGAGTTTTGCCCTGTCGATCGAGCCAAGCGCCCGATCTCGACCCAGCCGGTTGCGGCAATAGTCGTCCGATTCCCAGGCCTTCAAGGTGGCGAGGACCTGGGCCGCGAAGGCTTCGTGAATTTCATAAAAATCAAAGTCTTGTAGTGTCAGGTTGCTCTCTCTTAGGAGGTCGCTGACGGCAACGGTCGGGGCCATCAGAAGCCCCTCGCCCGCCACGTAGTCGACGGCGGCGGTGCGCCCGAGCGTCAAATAGGCCTGCACCGGAATGTCGCGCGTCGCCGCCCATTCCTCGGAGGCAAGCAGCACGGTTGAGGCGCCGTCGGTGAGCGGGGTGGAGTTGGCGGCGGTGATGGTGCCACCTGCCCGGTCGAAAACAGGCTTCAGCTCCGCCATCTTCTCAAGCGAGATATCCTCGCGGAGATTGTTGTCGCGGAACACCCCGGCGCAAGGAATGACCAAGTCGTCCATGAAGCCCTGGTCGTAGGCAGCGGCCGCCTTCTTGTGGCTCTCATAGGCGAGCAGGTCTTCAGCTTCGCGGGTGATTCCCCATTCCTTGGCCATCAGCTCGCAATGCTCGCCCATGCCGAGCCCCGTGCGCGGCTCCGAGGTGGAGGGCGGCTGCGGGGCGAGCTCCGCCGGGGTGAAGCCTTTGAACACGGCAAGCTTCTCGCCGAAGCTTCTCGCCCGAGAGAGCTGCACCAGCCGCTGAGCGAAGCTCCGCTTGAAGACGATCGGCGCATCGCTCGTGGTGTCGGAGCCGAGCGAGATGCCGCATTCGATCTGGCCGGTGGCGATCTTGGCGCAAAGGCCGAGCGAGCCTTGCAGGCTCGTGCCGCAGGCCTGCATCATGGTGATGCCTGGCGTGGTAGGTGCCAGCGCGCTGCCGATCACCGCCTCGCGCGCGAGGTTCCAGTCCTTGGCGTGGGTGACGACGGCACCGCCGACCACCTCGTCGATATGCGCGCCGTGCAGCGAGAACCGGTCGATCAGGCCGGTGAGCGCAGCCGTCAGCATGTCGAGATTGGACAATTCGGCATAGGAAGTATGCGAACGGCAGAACGGGATTCGTACCCCGCCAAGCACCGCGACACGCCGCATCCCTGGTTCCTTCATGATGACTTGAAGACTCCCTCGCCGCTCACGCCGCTTGCGCCGCGGTGGCACCGGCCTCGAGGCTGCGGCGGTAATGCAACGGCCCGCCGCGGAAAGGCGCAAAGCCGGTGCCGAAGATCACGCCGGCATCGACGTGATCGGCGTTGGCCACGATCCCATCGGCAAGCGCGCGCTCGCATTCGTCGAGCATGGGCTTGATCAGCTCGCGGCCCAAACGATCGAGCTCGGCGGCGTCGTAGGTCGCTTCCTCGCGCTTGGGCTTGCCGTTCTCCCACACGTAGAAGCCTTCGCCGGCTTTCTTGCCAAGCTTGCCGGCGCTGACCAGCCTGGACAGCGGATTGTCCTGCGGTGTGCCCGAGCCAAGCTGCTCGCCGACCTTACCGGCGATGTCCAGTCCGACCAGGTCCATGAGCTCGAGCGGCCCCATCGGCATGCCGAATTTGAGCGCGGCCTGATCGATCTTGTCGCGCGGCGTTCCTTCCGCGTAACGGCGCACCGCCTCCATCATGTACGGGGTCAGCACGCGATTGACGAGGAAGCCGGGGCAGCTCTTCACGATCAGGGGCAGCTTCTTGATGGCGGTGACGAAGGCGGTCGCCTTGCGCACCTCCTCCTCACGCGTGTCCGCCCCGCGCACCACCTCGACCAGCGGAAGCTGTGCTACCGGATTGAAGAAATGGATGCCGACGAGCCGGCCGGGATCTTTCAGCGGCTCGGCGATGTCCTCGATGCTGAGCGATGACGTATTGGTGGCGAGCACGGCGCCCGGCTTCATCTCGGGCTCAAGGTCCTGGAACAGCTTCTGCTTGACCTCGAGTTTCTCCACGATCGCCTCGATCACCACATCGGCGTGCTTGACGCATTTGCCTTTCGGGTCGGCGATGAGGCGCGCGACCGCGGCGTCGATCGCCGCCTTGCCGCGGAGCTGCTTCTTGAACAGGCCCTTGGCGCGGGCGAGCGCCTTCTTGAGCTGGCCTTCGTCGAGGTCCTGCAAGCTCGCCTGCATGCCG
>DATDLA010000182.1:0-3796 GCA_036519535.1 Methyloceanibacter sp. | reverse complement strand
CAAGGCCGCCGATGGCATAGCCGTCGAAGCCGATGCGCTTCAGCGCCTCGGCACTCTCTCCGCGCAAATTGGGATAGATGCTCCCCTGCACGATGCCAAACAGCGCCTGGTCCGGCGCGGCCACGCGTTGAAACGCCTGCTTGCAGCGCTCGGCCCAACGCATCGACAGCTCCATGGAGGACTTCGCCTCATCGCTTGTCGCGGGGAACGGGGTGCATTCGTCGAGCGCCATCTGAATGTCGGCGCCAAGCAGGCATTGCACCTCGATGGCCCGCTCCGGCGTGAGCAGATGGGTGGCGCCGTCGATATGCGACTGGAAGGTCACGCCATGCTCCTCGATGCGGCGGAGCTTCGACAGCGACATGACCTGATAGCCGCCGGAGTCGGTGAGGATCGGCCCGTCCCAACCCATGAAGCGATGCAGCCCGCCGAGCCTGGCGATGCGCTCAGCACCTGGCCGCAACATCAGATGATAGGTGTTGGCGAGGATGATGTCGGCGCCGGTCGACCGCACCGTCTCGGGCAGCATGGCTTTCACCGTCGCTGCGGTGCCGACCGGCATGAAGGCTGGCGTACGGATGACCCCGCGCGGCGTGGCGATTGCGCCAAGGCGGGCATTTACGTCTTGCGCCTTCAAGGCAAAAGAAAAGCTCTGTCTCACGTCACGCTGCATTGGGGCTCAGTAGACAGGCATCGCCGTAGGAATAGAAGCGGTAACGCTCGGCGATGGCATGGTCATAGGCACGCTTCATGAGGTCGAGCCCGGAAAAGGCTGCCACCAACATGAACAGGGTCGAGCGCGGCAGATGGAAGTTGGTCACCAGACGATCGACGAAACGGAAGCGATAGCCGGGCGTGATGAAGAGATTGGTGGCGCCGAAGAAGGGCGCAAGCTTGCCTGATCCGTCGGTGGCGCTCTCCAGGAGCCGCAGCGAGGTGGTGCCGACGGCGACGATCCTCCCTCCCCTCGCCTTTACGGCGTTTAGCGCGGCGGCAGCCTCCTCGGAGACGGTACCGGTCTCTTCATGCATCACATGGCCGCCGGTGTCGGGGCTGCGCACCGGCAAGAAGGTGCCCGGACCCACATGCAAGGTCACGAAGTACAGAGAAACGCCGCGCGCCTCGAGCGCGTCCATCAATGCCCTGGTGAAATGCAAGCCTGCGGTCGGTGCCGCCACCGCACCCTCCTCCCGCGCGAAAATGGTCTGGTAGTCGATGCGGTCCTTCGCGTCCGGCGGACGCCGAGAGGCGATGTAGGGCGGAAGCGGCATGGCGCCCAAATGCTCGATCGCCTCATCAAGGCTTGCATCGCTGAAATCGAAGGCGAGCGTCACCTCGCCTTCGGCCCCGCGCTCTTCAACCGCTGCGGCAAGAGTGCCGAGCATGCATGCGCCCTCTCCTTGGCCAAACACGATACGGTCGCCTGGCTTCAAGCGTTTCGCGGGCCTCGCCAGCGCCGTCCAGCGGCTGACGTCGAGGCGCCCGGTCAGCGTCACCGAGACTTGCGCCGACGTTCCGTCGCGCTCGCGCGTTCCCTTGAGTTCGGCGGGGATGACCTTGGTGTCGTTGAACACAAGAGCGACGCCGGGCGAGAGCAGCGCAGGCAGCTCGGCGATCGTCCGATCGGCGAAGGGCGGATCGGCGCCGGGCTCGACCACCAGAAGACGTGCCGCGTCGCGCGGGCTCACCGGCCTGAGCGCGATCAGCTCCTCCGGCAGCGAGTAATCGAAGTCGTCGACGCGCATATCAGCACGTCATGCCCGGACTTGATCCGGGCATCCATGCCGTTGCTGCTCAGCGGGTGGAAAGGCAATTGGAGTGGATTGCGGGGTCAAGCCCGGCAATGACGAATTGATCATGTTACGCTGCGTCGGCGGCCACCCGCATGGAGACGATCTTGTCGGGCGTGGCCGGAGGTTCGCCGCGTGTGATCTTGTCGACATTCTCCATGCCTAGGCTGACGCGCCCCCACACCGTGTACTGGCCGTCGAGGAAGGTCGCGTCGTCGAAGCAGATGAAGAACTGGCTGTCGGCGGAGTCTGGCGACTGCGCGCGCGCCATGGAGACGGCGCCGCGGGTATGCGGCTCCCTGGAGAACTCGGCGCGAAGCTTCTGACCCGACCCGCCGCGCCCCGTTCCGGTGGGGTCGCCGGTCTGCGCCATGAAGCCATCGATGACGCGGTGGAACACCACGCCGTCATAGAAGCCCTGACGCGCAAGCTCCTTGATGCGCGCCACATGGTTCGGGGCGAGGTCAGGCCTGAGCTCTACGGTCACCGGCCCGCGGCTCGTCTCGATGATGAGCGTATCTTCGGCTGACGCCATGTCGAACCTCCTATTGCTGGGCCTGAAGCAGTTTGGTCGCGGCCTGTTTCGACGCATCGTCGGCGTCGGCGGCGATCTGCATCTTGACGATCTTGTCGGGATTGGACGGAGGCTCGCCCGGCTTGATCTTGTCGACGGCGTCCATGCCGTCGATCACCTGGCCCCAGATCGTGTATTTGCCGTTGAGGAAGGGCGCCGGTGCAAAGTCGATGAAGAATTGGCTGTTGGCGCTGTTCGGGTCGTTGGAGCGCGCCGCGCCGATGGTGCCGCGCTCGAAGCTCGCGCTGTTGCTGAACTCGGCCGGGAGGTCGGGATATTGCGAGCCGCCGGTTCCGGTGCCGGTCGGGTCGCCGGTTTGCGCCATGAAGCCGGGGATGACGCGATGGAACACGATGCCGTCGTAGAAACCTTCGCGGGTGAGCTTCTTCACCCGCTCGACATGCTTCGGCGCGAGGTCGGGTCGAAGCAGGATGGTGACGCGGCCGTCCTTGAGGTCGAGCAGCAGGACATTGTCGAGCGGATCGGCGGCAAGGCTCAGGCGCGGCCCAGCACAGGCGACAGCGGCAAGAACAGCGGTAACGGCAAGAACACGAGTGAGCATCATGCGGAAAATTTCCTCTTTAAGGCTGCGGCCACTTTGGCCGGGACGAAGGCGGTAACGTCGCCGCCCATGGCGGCAATCTGACGGACGAAACTCGCAGCGATGTAGCGGGTTTCCGGCGAAGAGGCCAGAAACACCGTCTCAACGTCAGGCACCATGGCGGCGTTCATTCCGGCCATCTGCATTTCGTAGTCGAAATCGCCGGCATCGCGCAGGCCGCGAATGATGACGCTGGCGCCGGCCTCCCGCGCGGCGTTCACGGTCAGCGTGTCGAAGGTGGTCACGTCGAATCCCGCGCCCGTCTCGTCGGCGACGGGACGGAGCGCGTCAACCACCATGGCGAGCCGCTCCTCGGCGCTGAACAGGGCGTGCTTGTCGTGATGGGTGCCGACGGCGACCACCAGGCGATCGACGAGCTTCACCGCCCGCCTGGCGATATCGATATGGCCGAAGGTCACGGGATCGAAGCTGCCGGGATAGAAGCCAGTGCGGGTCATCGGCACCTTCTAGCCGCGCAGTCATGGCGCCCGCAAGGGCCGCTGTCATGCCGAAGACGCGGGTTAACTCTCTTCGGTCGATCCGCCGTCATCAGAACCTTGGTCCTGCGGCCCTTCGTCTTCAGGACCTTCGTCCTGCGGTCCTTCGTCCAGCGGCCCTTCGTCCAGCGGCCCTTCGCCGGCGTGCCCTTCATCCCCATTGCCGTTCTCGACGTCGGGGATGTGCTCGACCGCGACCACGCGCTCGCCCTCGGCGGTGTCGAACACGATCACGCCTTGCGTCGAGCGGCCCATGACGCTGATGCCTTCCACCGGGATGCGGATCAGCTGGCCGCGGTCGGTGACGAGCATGATCTGGTCGCCCTCCTCGACC
>DATDLA010000181.1:0-2981 GCA_036519535.1 Methyloceanibacter sp. | reverse complement strand
GCATGATGGGCAAGGACGCCAATTACGTCCCTGGCTGGGACTGCCACGGCCTCCCCATCGAATGGAAGATCGAGGAGGAGAATTATCGGGCCAAGGGCAAGACCAAGCCCGACCTCACCGACCCGTCCGCCATGATCGCGTTCCGTCAGGAATGCCGCGCCTATGCGCAACATTGGCTCGACGTGCAGCGCGAGGAGTTCAAGCGCTTAGGGATCGAGGGCGACTGGGATCATCCCTACACCACCATGAGCTTCGACGCCGAAGCCACCATCGCGTCGGAGCTGATGAAGTTCGCCATGAACGGCACGCTCTATCGCGGCTCAAAGCCGGTGATGTGGTCGGTGGTGGAGAAAACCGCGCTCGCCGAAGCCGAGGTCGAATATCAGGAGATCACCAGCCCGGCGATCTATGTGAAGTTTCCGCTGAAGTTCGCCGGCACCGGCACGCATCATCCTCGGGTGGCGGACGAGAAGGACACCTATGCCGAAAAATTGGCGAGCGCCTCCATTTTGATTTGGACGACGACGCCCTGGACCATTCCGGGCAACCGCGCGATCAGCTACTCGCCCAGAATCGGATATGGGCTCTACGAGGTTCAAGAGGTGCCCGCAGAGAATTGGGCGAAAACGGGTGACCGACTTGTGCTCGCCGATGGTTTAGCCGAATCGCTACGCGTCGCCGCGCGAGTGGAGTCGTGGCGGCGGCTAGGAGATGTGACCGCTGAAATGCTGCGGTCCTCTGTGGCCAAACATCCGCTGCATGACAACGGCTACGATTTTGACGTCCCGCTCCTCGCTGGCGAGCACGTCACCGAAGACACAGGAACGGGTTTCGTGCACACAGCGCCGGGTCACGGCACTGACGACTTCGAAATCTGGGCCGCCAACGAAGCGACCTTGCGCCAACGCGGCATCGATACGAAAATTCCTTTCACCGTCGATGCCGACGGCTACTTCACCAAGGAAGCGCCAGGCTTCGAAGGCAGGCGCGTCGTCGACGACAAGGGCAAATTCGGCGACGCCAACGAGGCAGTGATCGAGGCGCTGATCAAAGCGAACGCGCTCCTCGCGCGAGCACGCTATAAACACGATTATCCCCATTCCTGGCGCTCGAAGAAGCCGGTGATTTTCCGCAACACGCCGCAATGGTTCATCGCCATGGACAGCGCAATCGATGCGGATGCTCCCACCGACACGTTGCGCCATCGCGCCCTTGCCGCCATCAGCGAGACGCGCTGGGTGCCGCCGCAAGGCGAGAACCGAATCCGCGGCATGATCGATACCAAGCCAGATTGGGTGGTGTCGCGCCAGCGCGCCTGGGGCGTGCCCATCACCGTGTTCCGCCACAAGGAGAGTGGGCGCGTGATCCCTGGCCGCGACTTCAACGCCTCGGGCGAACTGATCGACCGCATCGCGGCTGCCTTCGCCCGCGAAGGTGCCGATGCCTGGTTCGAGCCTGGCGCGCGCGAACGCTTCCTTGGCAGTCTGGTCGACGACCCGGCGGAGTGGGAGAAGGTCGACGACATCCTCGATGTCTGGTTCGACTCTGGCTCAACGCACGCCTTCGTGCTCGAGGTCCGCCCAGACCTCGCCTGGCCTGCCTCGCTCTATCTCGAAGGCTCCGACCAGCATCGCGGCTGGTTCCAATCCTCGCTTCTGGAAGCTTGCGGCACGCGCGGGCGTGCTCCGTTCGAGGCCGTGCTCACCCATGGCTTCGTCGTCGATGAGTACGGGCGCAAAATGTCGAAGTCGCTCGGCAATGTCGTGGCCCCGCAAGACGTGATCCGCCAGTCAGGCGCCGAGATCCTGCGGCTGTGGGCGATGAGTTCCGACTACGCCGAGGACCTGCGCATCGGCCCCGACATCATCAAGGCGAATGTGGAGTCCTATCGCAAGCTCAGGAACACGCTCAGATTCATGCTCGGCAATCTCGCCCATTACGAGCCGAGCCTCGCCGTCGGCTACGCCGAGATGCCTGAGCTTGAGCGCTATATGCTCTCCCGCCTTGCCGAGCTCGACCAGCTCGTGCGCGCCGGCTACGAGGCCTTCGACTTCAAGCGCGTGTTCCATGCGCTGCTCAATTTCTGCGTCAACGATCTCTCCGCCTTCTATTTCGACATCCGCAAAGACGCGCTCTATTGCGATCCTTACGACAGCGTCGCGCGGCGTTCCGCGCTCACCGTGCTCGATATTGTGTTTGGCGCGCTCACCGCCTGGCTTGCCCCCATGCTCGCCTTCACCATGGAGGAGGCGTGGTTGAACCGCTTCCCCGGCGAGGCAAGCTCGGTGCATCTTCGCCAGTTCCCCGCCACCCCCTCCGCCTGGCGCGACGAGGCGCTCGCCGAGAAATGGCGAAAGGTGCGGGCGGTCCGCCGCGTCGTCACCGGCGCGCTCGAGATCGAGCGGAAAGAGGGCCGCATCGGCTCGAGCCTTGAAGCCGCGCCCAAAGTCTACATTGCCGATCGGGACTTGCGCGACGCGCTCGCCGGCGTCGATCTCGCTGAAATTTCCATCACCAGCGGCGCCGAGCTCATGAGTAGCGCTGGTCCCGAAACTGCCTTCCGCCTGGAGGATGTGCCTGGCGTCGCCGTGGTGTTCGCCAGGGCCAAAGGCACAAAATGCGCCCGCTCGTGGAAGATCCTTGAGGATGTCGGCGCCGATCCCGAATTTCCCGAGCTGTCGCTGCGCGACGCCGAGGCCGTCCGTCAGTTCGACGCCCGCCACCCACTCGCCGCGGAATGATGCGGCGCCGAGCCCCCTTCTTCCGCTCCCCCCTTGTGGGGGAGCACGCGCGCGCCAGCGCTCGAGCAGCGCGAAGCGCGGTAGCGCATGGAAAAGCGCGCGCGGAGGGGGGTAAACTCGATTTCGTTTTTTGCACCCCCCTCCCTATCCCTCCCCCACAAGGGGGGAGGGGAGAGCCAGATGCTCCGGAAGGGGCTTGGTCATGAGCGCTGCGAGAGGCTGGCTATGGGGACCGCTATC
>DATDLA010000180.1:0-4684 GCA_036519535.1 Methyloceanibacter sp. | reverse complement strand
CGACAGCCATTTGGCGCTGCCGCGCATCGATGCCCCGGCCGAGGAGCTGATCGCGGTCGATTTTCGGCCCTTTATGACGCTGTGCCACGCACCGCTCGCCATGACCGCCCATGTTCTGCTCACCGCTTTCGATGAGGAGCGACCGGCGAGCGTGTCGCCCGTTATAATGGGTGAAGTGATTCGTGAGCTGATCGGACTGACGGGCCTGGTGATGAGCGATGATATCGGCATGGAGGCGCTCGGCGGCCCGATGGCCGAGCGTGCCACCGCCGTCATCGATGCCGGCTGCGACGTGGCGCTGCACTGTAGCGGCGCGTTCGACGAGATGTGCGAGATCGCCCGCGTCGTGCCGCCGCTTGAAGGCGACAGCGGCGAGCGGTTTGCTAACGCCATCGCCGAGCTTGGCCAGCCGCAAGCCTTCGATGCCGATCAGGCGCTCATGCTGGTGAGCGAGGCTGCCGGCGGAAGCGGAAGCGTCGCGTGAATTGAACAAGCGGCGGGATGGAATGAACGCGACCGAAGACCCCATGGACGACGCGCCGGACGAGCGCGGTGACTTCTCCGACTGGGAGCAGGCGGAGGGCGACGGCCGCGCGGCCTTCGGCGAGACGCTGGTCGTCGATGTCGAGGGCTTCGAGGGGCCGCTCGATCTCTTGCTCGCGCTCGCCCGCACCCAAAAGGTCGATCTCGCCAGGATCTCGGTTCTGGCGCTCGCTCAGCAATATCTCGACTTCATCGCCGAGGCGCGCAAGCTCCGCCTTGAGATCGCCGCCGACTACCTCGTCATGGCGGCGTGGCTTGCCTTTCTCAAGTCGAAGCTGCTGCTCCCCGCCGAGCAAGACACAGAGGGCGAGCCGACCGGCGAGGAGCTTGCCCAGCTTCTTGCCTTCCGCCTCAAGCGCCTCGACGCCATGCGCGAGGTCGCGGCGCAGCTCATGACCCGCAAGCGGCTGGGACGCGACGTGTTCGCGAGAGGCATGCCGGAACCCTTGCGTATCACCCGCAAGAGCACCTATCAGGCCAATCTCTACGATCTGCTCAAGGCTTATGCGCAACAGCGGCAGCGGACGGCGGTGAAGAGCTGGCACGTGCAGCCGCGCATGGTGTGGTCGCTGAAGGACGCCCGCGACGAGCTTGAACGCCTGCTCGGCATATCTTACGACTGGGCGCCGCTCGATCGGCTTCTCGCCGAGTTTATGACCGGGCCTGAGCTGCGCCGTACGGCACTGGCGAGCGGCTTTACCGCGGCGCTTGAAATGACACGGGAGGGTGCCCTCGAAATCCGGCAGGCGAAACTGTTTGCGCCGCTTCTTCTGCGCCGCCGCGGGCCCGAGGCCGCCAAAACGCGCTGACGACAACAATGAGGTCATGAATGACTGCGAACAATCTGGAGAGGGCAATGCTGCTGGAGGCCGTGGAGAAGGAGCGGGAGGGTCGCCGTGCATCGCTCTTGCCGTTTCCCTCCAAGACCATGATGGCGCGCCCGTCGACGGATAGGCAGGAGAAGCTGCGCATCCTGGAAGCGCTGCTGTTCGCGGCACCCGAGCCGCTCGACCAGGCCGAGCTCGCCAGGCACTTCGCTGAGGGCGAGGACATCGCCTCCTTGCTCGCCGAGCTGCAAACCCTCTACGCCGAGCGCGGCGTCAATCTCGTGCGCGTCGCCGGCAAATGGGCCTTCCGCACTGCCGCCGACCTCGCCTTTCTGCTCGAGCGCGAGGCCGTGGAGCAGCGCCGCCTGTCGCGCGCGGCGCTCGAGACCTTGGCGATCATCGCCTATCACCAGCCGGTCACCCGCGCCGAGATCGAGGAGATCAGAGGCGTCAGCACGTCGAAAGGCACCCTCGACGTCCTGCTCGAAACCGGCTGGATCAAGCTCAGGGGCAGGCGGCGCGCGCCAGGCCGCCCGGTGACCTACGGCACCACCGAGCAGTTCCTCGGACATTTCGGCTTCGACTCGATCCAGGACCTGCCGGGCCTTTCCGAGCTAAAGGGCGCAGGGCTCCTCGACTCGACCCTGCCTCCGGGCTTCGCCATGCCCAATCCCGACGACGCTCCGGACCTGCGCGAGGACGAGGATCCTATCGAGGACGAGCTTGGCGAGGAGGGCGATGAGCCGGAGGACGAGACAGACCAGCAGGGCTGAGCTCGACTCTTTGCTTGTCATCGCCAGCCCGGCTTGACCGGGCGATCCAGTAACCACCGCCCTGCGCAGCTTCGTGATTTGGTGATTACTGGATACCCGCCTTCGCGGGCATGACAATCGTGGATGGCCTGGACAAGCCCGGCCATGACGCACTGCTCATGGCGCCAAGCTTTCTTGCACTTCCAGAGTCAACATCGTAGATCACCCTCGTGCTTGAGTTCTTGAAAGCGGGTCGAGCCGCGCGTGCCCTGAAGCGCGCGCCAAGCGAGCGGGGCAGGGCTCGCGTCACCTTCGCCGCGCGCCTCACCTTCGAGGACGTCTCCAAACGCTATGGCGAGAGCCTCGCGCTCGACCATGTCTCGCTCGACCTGCCGCCTGGCGAGGTGCTGTGCCTGCTCGGGCCGTCAGGCTGCGGCAAGACCACGCTGCTCAGGATCGCGGCCGGGGTCGAGCGTCCCACTTCTGGGCGCGTCCTGCTTGACGGCCAGGAAGTGGCGGGGCCCGATCGCTTCGTCCCGCCGGAGAAGCGCGGCGTCGGGCTGATGTTCCAGGACTTCGCGCTGTTCCCGCATCTGACCATCCTGCAGAACGTGGCCTTCGGGCTGCGGTGGATGAACCGCGCCGAGGCGAACGCCGAGGCGCTTGCTGCGCTCGCTCGCGTCGGGCTCGCCCATTACGCGCAGGAGTATCCGCACATCCTCTCCGGCGGCGAGCAGCAGCGCGTGGCGCTCGCCCGCGCCATCGCGCCAAGGCCCTCCGTGCTCCTCATGGACGAGCCCTTCTCCGGCCTCGACCCTCGCCTCAGGGAAAAAATCCGCGAGGAGACGCTTGCCATCCTGCATGAGACGCGGGCGACTTGCATCGTCGTCACCCACGACGCCGAGGAGGCCATGCGCATGGGCGACCGCGTGGCGCTGTTGCGTGAAGGCCACGTGGTGCAAGCCGGGCGCGCGCTCGACCTTTACCGCGCGCCAAAGGACATTCTCGCCGCGCGCACCTTCTCGGATTTGAACGAGGTTCCCGCCCGCATCGAGAACGGCAGCGCCAAGACGGTGCTCGGCAGCTTCCCCGCCGGCAACCTCGCCGACGGCGAGGACGCCGTCGTCTGCGTCCGCCAGCGGGGCGTGCGTCTGCTTCCACCCGGCGAAGGCATCCCGGCACGCATCCTCGACCTCCGCTTCCTCGGCGACCTAGCGCTGGTGGAGATGGCGGTGCAGGGGCTCGACGCGCCGCTTCTCGCCCGCGTGCGGGAAAGCGACGCGCCCAAGCTCGGGAGCGAGATCGGCATTGGCGTCGATGAAGGTGCCGTGCTGGTGTTCGAGGAGAACGGCAACAGCCTGAATGGCGTGAAATAGACTGCCCGCGCGCGCGACCCCTACGGCTTGCGAGCGCCCGCGCTTTGCTGCCATAGTGGCCGCGACCGGGGCCAAGCGCCTCAAGGGAGATGGAGACCGTCGATGGGACTGAGCTGGTGGCACATCCTCCTCGTGCTCCTCGTTTTCGTGCTGTTGTTTGGGACCGGCAAGATCTCGGGCCTGATGGGCGACCTCGCCAAAGGCATCAAGAGCTTCAAGAAGGAAATGACCGAGGAAGGCGCCGAGGCCGAGCCCGCGCCGGAGCCCGAGCCGGCGCCGAAAGTGATCGAGCATAGGCCCAAGACGGCCGCCAAGGCGAAGACCGCCGCCCATGCCAAGACGCCGCGGACGCCGAAGGCGGGCTAGGCCTCCTTGCCCTTGCGCTGAGGGCTCGCGGGCGGTCACGACTATGCGACACTTCCGGCGAAATTAGCGCCTATGTTCGACATCGGTTGGTCTGAACTCCTGGTCATCGGCGTGGTGGCGATCGTCGTGGTCGGCCCCAAGGAATTGCCGCGGCTGATGCGCACCTTCGGCCATTACCTCGGCAAGGTCAGGCACATGGCCGCCGACTTCCAGCGCCAGTTCGAGGAGGCGGTGCGCGACAGCGAGATCGACGAAGTGCGCAAGGCGATGCAGGACTTCCATGCGCAGGCGTCTGACGCCAATCTGCGCGGCACCGTCGACAAGCCGCTGATGATGCCGAAGCCTGCCGAGCCCGCGCCCGCGGCCGAAGTGGCCGAAGCGGCGCTGCCCGCGCCTAATAAGCCCAAGCCGCGGGCGAAGAAGGCCAAGACGGTTCCCGCCAAGACCGTTCCGGCCAAGACGGTTCCCGCCAAAAGCAAAACGCCGAAGCCACGCGCCAAGAAGAGCGAGGAGGGCGCGTCGTGAGCGACGAGGATCAAGAGGCGATCGAGGCCACCAAGGCGCCGTTGATGGAGCATCTCATCGAGCTCCGGCGCAGGTTGATCTGGTCGCTTGGCGCGATCGCGATCGCCTTCGCCGTCTGCTTCTATTTCTCGCGGCCCCTCTACAATCTCCTGCTCTGGCCCTACCGGCTCGCGGCCGGCGTCGATACGCCGATCGAGATGATCTACACCGCGCCGCAGGAGTTCTTCTTCACCGAGATGAAGCTTGCGCTGTTCGGCGCCGTGTTCATCGCCTTCCCGGTGATCGCCTCGCAGAT
>DATDLA010000179.1:0-9508 GCA_036519535.1 Methyloceanibacter sp. | reverse complement strand
AGCAGCAGCGTGTCCGTGGTCTGGGTGCGCACGAAGCTTTTCAGCCTGTCACCCTCCTTGAAGGCGAGGCTGTCAAGCTCGGTCTGATGTCCCTTGATGGCGCGGATCCAGCCCTTCTCGGAGAGGACCACGGTCACCGGCTCCTTCTCGATCAGAGCCTCGGCCAAGTCCTCCGCCATGCCTTCCGGCGCCACTTCGAAGCTCGTGCGGCGGCGGCCAAGTTCCGTCTTCTGGCCGAAGCGCTCCTTCAGCGACTTGATCTCGTCTGAGATCTTCTTCCACTGCTTGTCGTCGGAGGCGAGCAGCGCCTTCAGCTCCTTCCGCTCCTTGGTGAGCGCATCGTGCTCGCGCCTGATCTCCATCTCCTCGAGCTTGCGCAAAGATCGCAGCCGCATGTTGAGAATGGCCTCGGCCTGGACCTCGGTGAGCTTGAAGGCGCGCATCAAGGCGGGCTTGGGTTCCTCCGTCTCGCGGATGATTTTGATCACCTTGTCGAGATTGAGATAGACGATCAGGAAACCTTCGAGCACCTCGAGCCGGTGGTCGATCTTGGCGAGGCGATGCTTCGAGCCGCGGACCAGCACCTCCTTGCGGTGATCGAGCCACTCGCGCAGCACCTGCCGCAGACTCAGCACGTTCGGCACCTGGCCGCGGGTCAGCACATTCATGTTGAGCGGCAGGCGCGTCTCAAGCTCGGTCAGCTTGAACATCTGCTCCATGAGCAGCACGGGATCGACGGTGCGGCTTTTCGGCTCGAGCACTAGGCGCACGTCTTCCGCCGACTCGTCGCGCACATCGGCAAGCAGCGTTAGCCTCTTCGCCTGTAGAAGCTCGGCGATGCGGGCGACGAGGCGCGCCTTCGGCACCTGATAGGGGATCTCGGTGACCACGATCTGATAGGTGCTGCGGCCGGTATGCTCGCGTGTCCAGCGCGCCCGCAAACGGAAGCTGCCGCGCCCGGTCTTATAGGCGGCGACGATCGACTCTCGCGGCTCGACCAGAACGCTGCCAGTGGGCAGATCAGGCCCGGGAACGAAGTCGACAAGCTTGTCGGCGGTGGCGTTGGGGAACTTGATCAGGTGCAGCGCAGCGTCGCACAGCTCGCCGGCATTGTGCGGCGGGATGTTGGTGGCCATGCCCACGGCGATGCCGGAGGCGCCATTGGCGAGCAGGTTGGGGAAGTTGCCGGGGAGCACCGACGGCTCCTGCTCGCGGCCGTCGTAGTTCGGGCGGAAGTCGACGGTGTCCTCGTCGATGCCGTCGAGCAGCTGGGCGGAGATCTCGGTCAGCCGCGCCTCGGTGTAGCGGTCGGCGGCGGGGTTATCGCCGTCGATATTGCCGAAATTGCCCTGGCCGTCGATCAGCGGGTAGCGCACGGCGAAATCCTGGGCGAGACGCGCCAGAGCATCGTAGATCGCCTGATTGCCGTGGGGATGGAAGTTGCCCATGGTGTCGCCGACGATCTTGGCGCATTTGCGAAACTCGCCTTGCGGCTCGAGCCTGAGCTGACGCATGGCGTAGAGCACGCGCCGGTGCACGGGCTTCAAGCCATCGCGCACATCGGGGAGCGCCCGGTGCATGATGGTGGAGAGCGCGTAAGCGAGGTAGCGCTCTTCCAGAGCCTCGCGCAGGTTGACGGGCTCGATCGGGCCCGACGAATCAGGCGGCGGCGGTCTTTTTCCCATGGTTGCGCTTACCGCATCCCCTGAGTCTGCTCAAGCATGCGCTCAGTCCCTCATGCTGAGGAGCCGCCGAAGGCGGCGTCTCGAAGCATGAGGCCCGTAGATTTGAGCCTCACCCTTCGAGACGGCTAAAGCGCCTCCTCAGGCTGAGGTTCGAGACGTGCGAGCAATACGATGAAACGCTCACGGGATTGCGGCAAAGCAAGGCCCTGAGGGGCCAGGACATCGCGCTCGAGGAAGTGGCCGGTGAGGGCAAAGCCCGCGAGAACATCGGCAGGTGACGGTGCCGGGTCCTCCTCCAGCAGGAAGCGCGGGAGCTTCAACAGACGGTCGCAATAAGGCTCGCCTGCGTCGCGCGAGACCGCCCTGCCCGATTTCGGCGACACATAGATCAGGTCGGCGTCGGTGCCGGTGGCGGCGCATTCGCTCAAATCGAGGCCGAAGCCGAGGTCCTGGAGCAGCATCATTTCCCAGCGCACTAAGAGCGCCGGCCAGAGTCTCGCATCGTCAAGCGCCGCAAGCACCTCAAGCGCGCCGTGATAAAGCTGCGGGTGCGGGTCGCGCTCAGACAGGAGCTTGGCAAGCCCGGTCAGCGAGCCTATCGCGGCGAGCGCCACCTGATCGTCGAGAACCCGCGCGGCGTTAGGATCGAGAAGCTCCACATTGAAGCCGCCGAGATGGTCGGCAAGCCGCGCCCGCCAAGTCACGCTCAGGCGATTGCCGAGCTGCATGAGAGGGCGCATCCGCCGCGACCGCCCTCCCCGCACGAGGCCGAGATGGCGTCCGTGCCTCTCGGTAAGCAGCTCGGCGATGGTGTTTGCCTCGCCGAGTGGCTTGGCCGAGATGAGGATGCCCTCGTCGCTGAAGTCCATGAGGGGAGCCTATCACTCCTTGGGGTAGTCCAGCCCCATCTCGCGGTAGCGCTCGGGGTCCTCGCCCCAGCGCTTGCGCACCTTCACGAACAGGAAGAGATGCACGGCTGCGTCGATCATCTCGCCGATCTCCTTGCGCGCCGCCATGGAAATTTCCTTGACGGTCGCGCCGTGAGCGCCAAGCACGATCTTCTTCTGGCTGTCGCGCATCACATAGATGGTCTGCTCGATGCGCACGCTGCCGTCAACGAGCTTCTTCCAGTCTGCGGTTTCGACGGTCAGGCTGTAGGGAAGCTCGTCATGCAGCCGCAGAAAGAGCTTTTCTCGCGTGATCTCGGCCGCGGCTTGGCGGAGCGGCGCATCGGTGAGCTGGTCCTCCGGGTAAAGCCGAGGGCCGGGCGGCACGGCGTCGGCGAGATAGGCTTTGAGGTCGGGAACGCCGTCGCCGGTGAGCGCCGAGATCATGAACGTGCGGATGAAGGCGTGGCGCGTGGAGAGGTCCGCGGCGAGGTGCAGAAGCTCGGGCCGCGCCACGAGATCGATCTTGTTGAGCACGGCGATTATGGGACGCTTGATGGTGGGGAGCGTCTCGAATACGGGGTCGAGGCAGGCGTCGAGCCCGCGTGCCGTGTGCGCACGTTCGGCGTCGATTACCAGCGCCACCAGATCGGCCTCCGCGGCGCGGGTCCAGGCCGCTCCCGACATGGCGCGGTCAAGCCGGCGTTTCGGCTGAAAGATGCCTGGGGTGTCGACCAGGATGATCTGGCTCCTCCCCTCAAGCGCGATGCCGAGCACCGGACCACGGGTGGTCTGCGCCTTGTGGGTGACGATGGCGACCTTGGCGCCGACCAGCGCGTTGATCAGCGTGGATTTGCCGCTGTTCGGCGCGCCGATCAGGGCCACGAAACCGCAGCGCTGATCGTCGCCCTTCGCTTCAGTCATGGGTGGGAGCCTGCCAGACCCCCTCGCGCAGCAGCATGGCGAGCGCCGCCGCCTGCTCGGCCGCGCGCTTGTTCGCCCCATGGCCGCGTTCCGGCGCCACGCCGTCGATCTGCACTTCGGCGGTGAAGCGCGGGGCGTGATCCGGTCCCTCGCGGGCGATTTCGATATAGCGCGGCAACGATAGGCGCCTTCCTTGCGCCCATTCCTGGAGGACCGACTTGGCGTCAGGGGTGGCGAGGCCATAACCGCTCAGCTCGGCGGCCCAAAAGCGATGGACGATATCGCGCGCCGCAGCGTAGCCGCCGTCGATGAAGACGGCGCCGAGCACCGCCTCGCAGGCATTGGCGAGGATCGTCTTCTTGCCCCGGCCGCCGCTCTCGGCCTCTCCTCCGCTCATCAGGATGAGCTTGCCAAGCTCCCAGTCTTGCGCGATTTCGGCGCAAGTCTCGGCGCGCACGAGCTGATTGTAGCGCCGTGCAAGCTCGCCCTCGCTGGCCTCGGGAAAGCTCGCGGTCAGGAGCTCGGCGATCGCGAGCCCGAGAACGCGGTCTCCCAAAAATTCGAGCCGCTCATTGTCCTCGTTCGGCTTGAGCGAGGGGCGTGCGCTCGCGTGCGTGAGCGCAAGCTCGATGAGCGAACGGTCGCTGAAGGCATAACCCAGTCGTTCGAAGAGATGTGTGACGGCGGTATCGCGCCGAGTGGGCACGGCTCAATGCACCACTTCCAGAATGCGCGACCAGCGGACGTCGGTGGGCCATTTCCACAGCTGCCAGAAGCTCGCATCCTCGTCGATGGAGAAGAAGATGATCTGGGCGCGGCCGACGAGGTTCTCGAAGGGCACGTAGCCGACCTCGGAGAGGAAGCGGCTGTCGGTCGAATTGTCCCGGTTGTCGCCCATCATGAAGAAATGGCCCTCGGGAACCTTATACACATCGGTGTTGTCACCGATGCCCTCGTTGACGAGGTCGAGCACGGGATAGGTTACCCCGTTCGGCAGGGTCTCCATGTAGCGGGCCATGTGCCGCTCGCGGCCGGACGGGTCGTGCATGACGAAATCGTCGACGCGCTCCTTTTTTATCGCATCGCCGTTGATGTGCAGCACGCCGTGAATCATCTGGATCTCGTCGCCTGGCAAGCCAATCACGCGCTTGATGTAGTCGGTCTCGTTGTCGCGCGGCAGCTTGAACACCACCACGTCGCCGCGCTCGGGCTCCTTCGCCCATATGCGTCCGGAGAACAGATTGGGCCCGAACGGGAAGGAATACCGGCTGTAGCCGTAGCTGTATTTCGACACGAACAGATAGTCGCCGACGAGCAGCGTCGGGATCATGGAGCCGGAGGGAATGTTGAAGGGCTGGAACAGGAATATCCGCACCAGAAGCGCAAGGATGAGCGCGTGGATGACCACGCGGATGGTATCTTTTACCCCGCTCTTCTCTTGCCTCTCTTCGGCCTCAACGCTCATGCGGAAGCTCTCCTCTGCATGCTGATCGATGCGGGGACCCGTCCGCGGCCCCTATAGCCCGTCCCACATGGGGAGGCAAATGGCTCAATCGCGCATGGGCACGCGGATGGCCGAAATGATGACGATCGCCTGAGCCATGGGAAAGTCATCGGTGATGGTGAGATCGATGCGCACGGCGTGACCCTCAGGCGTGAGGTCGACAAGCGCTTGCAGCGCCCCGCCGGTAAGTTCAAGGGTAGGCCGGCCGGAGGGCAAATTGACGACGCCCATGTCGCGCCAGAACACCCCCTGGCGAAAGCCCGTGCCCAGGGCCTTGGCGCAAGCCTCCTTGGCGGCGAAACGCTTGGCGTAGGAGGCAGCGCGGCCGGCGCGGCCGTCGGACTTGCGGCGCTCGATGTCGGTGAACACGCGGGAGAGAAACCGGTCGCCATAGCGCTCGATGGTCCGCTCGACGCGCCTGATGTCGATGATGTCGTTGCCTAGACCGAGGATCATGACGTGCTGCCGACCTCAGACTCCGTGTCGCTATGCCGCAGGATTTCGCGGGCGCGATCAATCTTCACGCGCATGCGGCGAACGCTTTCGGCAAGGCCGATAAAAAGGGCTTCGCCGACGAGGAAATGTCCGATGTTGAGCTCGACGATCTCGGAAAGGCCAGAGATGGTTGCCGCCGTCGTATAGTCCAGCCCGTGCCCGGCATGCACTTCGAGGCCGAATGCGTGCGCGGCTTTCGCCGCGTCGACGATGCGTCGCCATTCTGCATCAGCCTCCCTCGCCTGCCCTTCGGCAAGCGCCTCGCACCAGGGGCCGACATGAATCTCGATGGCAGGCGCGCCGATCCGCGCGGCGGCCTCGACCTGGCTAAGCTCTGGCGCAATGAACAGCGACACCTGAATGCCGGCGTCGCCGAGCTTCTCGACGAAGGGAGCGAGCAGATCGTACTGGCCGGCGACTTCGAGGCCACCTTCCGTCGTGCGTTCGGTGCGCTTCTCCGGAACGAGACAGGCGGCATGCGGCTTGGTGTTAAGCGCGATTGCCAGCATCTCGGGCGTCGCCGCCATCTCCATGTTAAGGGGCACGGTCAGATTTGCCGCAAGCAGCGCGATATCGTCATCCCTGATATGACGCCGATCCTCGCGGAGATGCGCGGTGATGTTGTCGGCGCCGGCCTCGATGGCGACCACCGCCGCCCGCAACGGATCGGGATGGCGCCCTCCCCGCGCATTACGCAGCGTCGCCACGTGATCGATGTTGATGCCGAGGCGGATGGGAAGCGGGGCGGTCATGGCGCTGCTCCCGGCGTGCCGACGACGGGGCGGCGATGGCGCAAATGAAGCTCACGCCGGCGGCGGTGCTGATACGCCTCCACCATCGGCCTCACCAGGAAATAGCAGGCGGTCGCGACGGCGAGGCCCACGGGCACGCAGCCGAGCGACATCGGCTTCAGGATCGGCCACAGATGATCGAAGGAGGATTGGAAGACACCATGGGACAGGTCGATCTCCTTTTTGGTCGCCTTGCCGCCAAGCAAGGCGTTGCCGACTTCGTAGCTCGCGTACCACAGAAAGGGATAGGTCAGCGGATTGCCGAAGAAGGTGCCGAGAACCGAGGCGACAACGCTGCCGCCGATGATCCAGGCGAGCAAGGCGGCCATGACCATATGCGTGCCGATATAGGGGGTGACCGCGGCAAAGGCGCCGGCGGCAAAGCCAAGCGCAATGGCATGAGGTGTCGCGCTGAGACGCCGCAGGCGATAGACGATGTAGCGCCCAGACCGGTTCCAGCTGCGGCGCGGCCAAAGATGAACGCGCACACGTTCCAGCAGGCTTTCGGTTTGACGACGCTTGAACAGCATCAAGACCTCTTACCGCCAAGTCTCGGCTTGAAGAAAGTGCCCTTAAGGACATTCCCTCAATCTAGGGTGAGTTCCTCTATACGCCAGGGTTGCAAAGCCAGCCTGCGACGCCGCCTCCCTGCCGCTCTAACCGCTCACCCGCACGGCGGAAGAGACAACATCCTTGGCGCGCAATCCGGCAAGGATCTCGTTCAAATGCGTGAGATCCCACACTTCAAGATCGATGACCATCTCCGCATAATCCGGAACCTGCTTCATGATCTTGATATTGTCGATATTACCGTCGGTCTCGCCGATGACGGCGGCGACTTGGGCGAGGCTGCCTGGCTCGTTCAGGGCGGTGACGGCGACTTTGGCGGGGAAGCGTTGCGCATTGTCCTCGTCGATGTCCCAGGTCACGTCGATCCAGCGTTCTGGCTCCTCGTCGAATTCTTTCAACGCCTCGGCATGGATCGGATAGATGGTGATGCCTTGGCCCGGGGTGAGGATGCCGACGATACGGTCGCCGGGGACGGCGCCGTCCGCGGCGAAGCTCACCGGCAGATCGCCGCGCAAGCCCCTGATCGGGATGCTGTTTGCGCCTGCCGGGCGCTCAGGTTCGCCGCTGCTTGAACCAGGCCAACGGAATTTCAAGCCCATGACCTTGCCAAGGCCGAACCAGCCTTCTTCAGCACGCTTGACCCTGCGCCGCCGCTTCGGCGTCTCGGCAGGCGTGTCTTCCGGCCAGGCAGCTTTGAGGACGTCGGCGGAGGACAGCTCCCCGCGGCCGACGGCGGCGATCACATCTTCCGGGGTCTTCTGCGAAAGCCGTCCCAGGGCCTGAGCGATCGCCTCCTCGCTGAAGCGCTTGCCACGCCGGCTGAAGGCGCGCTCGAGGATTTCCCGGCCGAGCTTGCCGTATTGGGCACGCGCCGCATCGCGCGTGGCCCGCCTGATTGCCGAGCGCGCCTTGCCGGTGACGGCGAGGCTTTGCCAGGCGGAGGGCGGTGCCTGCACCTCCGAGGTGATGATCTCGACCTCGTCGCCGTTCCTGAGCTCGGTGACGAGCGGCATCGGCCGTCCGTTGATCTTGCAGCCGACGCAAGTGTTGCCGATGTCGGTGTGCACCGCATAGGCGAAGTCGATGGGGTTGGCGCCGCGCGGTAGCGCGATCAGCCTGCCCTTCGGGGTGAAGCAGAACACCTGATCCTGAAACAGCTCGAGCTTGGTGTGCTCGAGGAACTCCTCGGGATTGTCGCCTTCGAGCAGCATGTCCACGAGATGGCGCAGCCAGCGATAAGCATTGCTCTCTTGGTTCGGCAGCACGCCGTTTTGCGGACCCGAGCCGTTGGCGACGTCCTTGTAGAGTGCATGCGCCGCCACGCCATATTCGGCGACCGAATGCATCCGCTCGGTGCGAATCTGCAGCTCGGCGCGCTGGTGACGCGGGCCGACGATGGTGGAGTGGATCGACTGGTAGTCGTTCTGCTTCGGGCTCGAAATGTAGTCCTTGAAGCGGCCGGGCACCGCGTGCCAGGTGGTGTGCACCACGGCGAGCGCCCGGTAGCAGTCGATTACCTCATCCACCACGATGCGGAAGGCGTAGATGTCGGAGAGCTGCTCGAGCGAGATCTGCTTGCGCTCCATCTTGCTCCAGATGGCGTAGGGCTTCTTCTCGCGGAAGGCGACGACCGCCGATACCTTCTCCTCTTCGAGCTTCTTGCGCAGCGCGTTCTCGATTTCCTCGATCAGGCCCTGATTGCGCTCGCGCAGCATCTTGAGGCGATCGACGACGGCGGCATGGCCTTCCGGGTTGAGCCAGCGAAAGGCGTGGTCCTCGAGCTCCTCGCGCAGCCACTGCATGCCCATGCGCCCGGCGAGCGGCGCATAGATCTCCATGGTCTCCTCGGCGATGATCTTGCGCTTGGCGGGCTTCATCGCGCCTAGCGTGCGCATGTTGTGCAGCCGGTCGGCGAACTTGACCAACAGCACGCGGATGTCGCTCGAGATGGCGAGCAACAGCTTGCGGAAGTTCTCGGCCTGCTCGGCCTTCTTGGTGACGAGGTCGAGCTTCTTGATCTTGGTGAGGCCGTCGACCAGCGAGCCGATCTCGGCGCCGAACAGCGCGTCTATCTCGCTGCGCGTGGCGCCGGTATCCTCGATGGTGTCGTGCAGCAGGGCGGTGGCGATGGTGGCGTCGTCGAGCCGCATCTCGGCGAGGATCGCGGCAACTTCGAGCGGATGGGAGAAGAAGGGGGCGCCGGAGGCCCGCTTCTGATTGCCGTGCGCCTTCATGGCATAGACATAGGCGCGGTTGAGCAACGCCTCGTCGGCGTCGGGCTCGTAGCTCTTCACCCGCTCGACAAGCTCGTAGGCACGGGTCGTCATGACGCGCCTCCGTCACGGCGCGTGCACCGGGGGTCCGCCAAGGCAAAGCGGTTGCCTCCACCTTCGCGGCAGACTTGGGTCGAAGCTAGATCAGCGCGAGCGGGGTCCCGCATTGGAGCCATCTGACGGCGCCTGACTCGCCATCCTGCGCAACAGCTCCTCCTCGGTCATCTTGTCGATCGCATTGTCGGTCGACTGATCGTCCTGGCCGAGGATCGGCATTCTCGTGTCCGCCGAGAGCATAGGCACGGCTTCTGCTTCAGGCTCATCCACTTCGACATATTTCTGCATGGAGTGGATGAAGTCTTCCCTAAGGTCGTCGCAG
>DATDLA010000178.1:0-2720 GCA_036519535.1 Methyloceanibacter sp. | reverse complement strand
GGCGGTTTGCCCTGGCTTCTCATCGACGCCCAATATGCGAGCAAGCGGACGCGTCCGCTGATCGTCACCGGTCCCAAGGGCATCGCCGAACGCTTCCATACGGCGGCCGAGGCTCTCTATCCCAACATCACCAAATGGCCTTGCGCCTTTGGCTTGGAGTTCATCGAATATGAGGAGCAGGTTCCGCTTGCGCTGAACGGCGTCACCATCACGCCGTTCGAGGTGAAGCATCCGTCAGGCGCGCCGCCTTACGCCCTCAGATTCGGCTTGGAGGGCAAGGTGCTCTCCTTCACCGGCGATACCGGCTGGACGGAGAGCCTGTGCCCCGCCGCGCAAGGCGCGGACCTGCTCATCAGCGAATGCTTTCAATACGATGTGAAGCTCCCCATTCATCTCGACTACAAGACGATCGATGCCAATTACGAGAGGTTGGGGGCAAAGCAGGTGCTCTTGACCCATATGGGCGAGGCGATGCTTGACCATGTCGACAAGGTCGACGGCTCGCGTTTCATCGTCGCCCAGGATGGCATGACGCTCGATCTATGAGGGCTGAGGCATCCGAGCTCGACCGCTTGCTCGCCGGCATTCGCGGCTGCCGCAACTGCGTCGAGACGCCTAGTGGCAAGCCGTTGCCGCACGAGCCGCGACCGGTCTTGCGGGTGAGCCACACGGCGCGGCTCGCCGTATGCAGCCAGGCGCCGGGCACGCGGGTGCATGCCTCAGGCATTTCCTTCACCGATCCTTCCGGCGACCGCTTGCGCGACTGGATGGGGGTAAGTCCGCAGGAGTTCTACGACGAGGCCCGCGTCGCCGTCATCCCCATGGGCTTTTGCTTTCCCGGGCAGGATGCCAATGGCGGCGATCTTCCGCCGCGAGCGGAATGCGCCAAGCTTTGGCATCGATCCTTGTTCGATCGTTTGCCGCAGCTCGAGCTCGTGCTGGCGGTCGGCTCCTATTCTCAAGCTTGGCATCTCGGCTCCGAGGCGGGGGCGAGTTTGCAGGCGACCATGATCGACTGGCGCCGGCACCTGCGGCGGAGACGGCGACCTCGCGTCTTGCCGCTGCCGCACCCGTCATGGCGCAACAATGCTTGGCTCACGCGCAATCCGTGGTTCGAGGAGGAGCTGCTGCCGGTGCTGCGCCGTGAGGTGCGCAAACTCCTCTAAGTGGGCCGTTTGAAAAAAGCACTTGCGGGGGCCAAAAGAATATTCTACTAACTATGTAGGGTTAGTATGGAATAAAAAAGGAATCCCGATCGTGCTACAATCACGGAAAAATATTATCAGGACCGCCATGCTTGACCGAATGGATAGAAAAATTCTCGACATCTTGCAGAAGGACTGCACGATGCCGGTCGCCGAAATCGGCAAGCAGATTGGCCTCTCCACCACGCCCTGCTGGCGGCGTATCCAGAAGCTCGAGGAGAGCGGCGTCATTCAGCGGCGCGTGGCTTTGCTCGACGCCAAGAAGGTCAATGTGGGGGTGACGGTGTTCGTCTCCATCACCACGAGCCATCACACCCAGGAGTGGCTCGACCAGTTCCATGAGGCCTTGAAGGACTTTCCCGAGGTGGTCGAGTTCTACCGCATGAGCGGGCAGGTGGATTATCTCCTGCGCGTGGTGGTGCCCGACATCGAGCGCTACGACGCCTTCTACAAGAGGCTGATCGCCAGGATCGAGCTGTCGGATGTGAGCTCGGCTTTCGCCATGGAGCAGATCAAATATACGACGTCGCTGCCGCTCGACTACGCGGCGGATCAGGGAAGCTAATTTTTGCGCTCAAGCAGCGCGATCAGGCTCGACGTGTCCCAGCGATTGCCGCCCATCGCCTGCACCTCGGCGTAGAACTGATCGACCAGCGCGGTGACGGGAAGCTCGGCGCCGTTCTTGCGCGCCTCGTCGAAGGCGAGCGCGAAATCCTTCCGCACCAGATCGACGGCGAAGCCGAAGTCGAATCTGCCTTCGACCATGGTCTTCCAGCGATTCTCCATCTGCCAGGACTGCGCCGCGCCCTTGGAGATCGTGTCGATCACCTTCTGGATGTCGAGGCCGGCGCGCTTGGCGAAATGCAGCGCCTCGGCGAGACCTTGAATCAATCCACCGATGCAGATCTGGTTGACCATCTTGGTGAGTTGCCCTGAGCCCGAGGGTCCGATCAGGGTGACGGCGCGGGCATAGGCCTTGATCACCGGCTGCGCTTTGCGGAAATCCTCTTGATCCCCGCCGACCATGACCGTGAGCGTGCCATTCTCGGCGCCAGACTGCCCGCCTGACACCGGGGCATCGAGAAAGCCAGCGCCCTTGCTCTTGGCGGCGGCGTGAAGCTCGCGGGCGATCTCCGCCGACGCCGTGGTGTTGTCGATGGCCACGGCGCCGGGCTTCAGGGTCGAGAAGGCGCCGTCGGGCCCGAGCGTTACCGCGCGGAGGTCGTTATCGTTGCCGACGCAGGTGAAGATGAAGTCTGCATCTTGCGCCGCAGCCGCCGGTGTGGGCGCGAGCTTGCCGCCGAATTCTGCGACCCAGGCCTCGGCCTTGGCGCGTGTCCGGTTGAACACGACAACGGCGTGAGGCCCCCGCGTCTTGAGATGGCCGGCCATGGGATAGCCCATGACGCCGAGCCCGATCCAGGCGACTTTGCTCATCGTCTTCACCCTTTGTCATGGCCCGGCTTGACCGGGCACTCATGTCTTGAGGGCTATAGCAAAAAGCAAATGGCCGGG
>DATDLA010000177.1:0-3072 GCA_036519535.1 Methyloceanibacter sp. | reverse complement strand
ACGATCTACCGGATCGGCGACCGCAATCTGATCGACCAGGTGCTCGGCGGCGATTTCGAACGCAATCTCTACGGCTACACGCTGAACGACATCGCCGAGCAGAAGGGCGAGAAGGTGTGGACCGGCGACATGAAGGTGGAGAAGGAGCTCAACGCCGAGATCACCACCAACTTTCCGGTCAACGAGGCCGTGCCGGCGCTTCAGCCCGGCGTCTATGTGCTCGCCGCCGTGCCGGCCAATGCGCTCACCGAGGAATATGCCGAGCGCGCCACCCAATGGTTCATCGTCTCTGACCTCGGCCTCACCGCCTATTCCGGCTCTGACGGCGTGCATGCCTTCGTCAACTCTCTTGCCACCACGGCGCCGGTCTCCGGCATCGAGCTCAGGCTGATCGCCCGCAACAACGAGGTGCTCGCCACCAAGACCACCGATGCCGCCGGCCGCGTGGCCTTCGAGCCTGGGTTGTCGCGCGGCGAAGGCGGATTGGCGCCAGCCCTCCTCGTCGCATCGCAAGCCTCGGGCGACTACGCATTCTTGAGTCTGAAATCCTCGCCCTTCGATCTCACCGACCGCGGCGTCGCCGGCCGCGACGCGCCTGCAGCCCTCGATGCCTATGTGTTCACCGAGCGCGGCGTCTATCGCACCGGCGAGACCGTGCATGTCACGGCGCTGCTGCGGAATGCGATAAGCGTCGCCGTCCCTGATGTGCCGCTCACGCTGGTGGTCACCCGCTCTGATGGCGTGGAATATCGCCGGAGCGTGGTACCGGACCAGGGCATCGGCGGACGTGTCCTCGACGTGCCGATCATCTCCTCGGCGCCGACCGGAACCTGGCGCGTCGCAGCCTTCACCGATCCGAAACGGCCGGCCATCGGGGAAGCGACCTTCCTGGTCGAGGATTATGTCGCCGACCGGCTCGAATTCGATCTCACCACCACCGCCACCAGCATCTCGCCGTCGGCGCCCGCCAAGATCAGCGTCGATGGCCGCTTCCTCTATGGCGCGCCCGCCTCAGGCTTGACGCTCGACGGCGAGATCAACATCGCCAAGGTGACCGAGCTGCCGGGCTTTGCCGGCTATGTGTTCGGCCTCGACGACGACAGCGACGCCGATCAGGACGATGAGTCAGACACCCTTCCGCTCGCCGATCTGCCCGAGACCGACAGCGCCGGCAAAGCGAGCTTCACCGCGACGCTCGACAAGGTGCCGGCGTCGACGCGGCCCTTGCAAGCCGAGATCGTGGTGCGCATGGCGGAAGCCGGAGGCCGAGCCATCGAGCGCAAGCTCACGCTGCCGATCACGCCGTCGGCACCCATGATCGGGGTGAAGCCGCTGTTCAACGGCAAGGCGCTCGGCGATTCAGACACGGCAAGCTTCGACGTGGTCATGGTCGCGCCTGACGGCAAACCCATGGCCAAGACGGGCTTGCGCTGGCAGCTCTTGCGCGTCGATTCCAAATATCAATGGTATCGCAACGAAGGCTATTGGCAGTACGAGCCCCTCAAGGTGACGCGCCGCGTTGCCGACGGCACCATCGACGTGTCCGCAGACAAGCCAGGCCGCATCGCCGTGCCGGTCACCTGGGGCCGCTATAGGCTCGAGCTGACGACCGCCGACCCGCAAGGGCCTGAGACCACTTTCGGCTTCGATTCAGGCTGGTACGCCGAAGCGAGCGCCGATACGCCCGACCTCCTCGAGATCGCCCTCGACAAGCCGGAATACCGCCCGGGCGACAGCATGACCGTTGCGGTCACCGCGCGCACCGCGGGCGAAGTCACGCTCGCGGTGATCGGCGACAAGCTTCTCTCCACCACCACGGCGCATGTCGAGCCGGGCACCGCCAAGCTGCCGCTCAGCGTCGGCGCGGATTGGGGAACCGGAGCCTATGTGCTCGCCACCTTGCGGCGGCCGCTCGACGTTGACGCCAAGCGCATGCCTGGCCGCGCCATCGGCGTTGCCTGGTTCGCCATCGACAAGGCGGCGCACACGCTGGGGCTGACCATGGAATTGCCCGACCGCATCAGGCCCGAGACCACCCTCCGCGTGCCGATCAAGCTTGCCGGGCTCACCCCCGGTGATGAGGCGCGAATCGTCGTGTCGGCGGTCGATGTCGGCATCCTCAACCTCACCAATTACAAGGCGCCTGCGCCCGAGGATTATTATCTCGGCCAGCGCAAGCTCTCGGCCGAGGTCCGCGACCTCTACGGCCAATTGATCGACGGCATGCAGGGCACCAAGGGGCAGATCCGCGTGGGCGGCGACAGCGGCGCGGGCGAGCTGCAGGGAAGTCCACCGACGCAGGCTCCGCTCGCGCTCTTCTCGGGCATCGTCACCGTCGGCCCCGACGGCAGCGCCGAGACGAGCTTCGACATCCCCGCTTTCGCCGGCACGGTCAGGGTGATGGCCGTCGCCTGGAGCAAGGACAGAGTCGGTCACGCCTCGGAGGATGTGATCGTGCGCGACCCCGTGGTGGTGACCGCCACGCTGCCGCGTTTCCTGCTCTTGGGCGACAAGAGCACGATCAGGCTCGATCTCGACAATGTCGACGGCTTGACCGGCAACTACCAGGTCGCGGTCAGCGGCGACGGGCCGTTCAATCTCTCGCAAGCCAACAAGACCATCTCGCTCGACGCCAAGAAGCGCGCCGGCCTCTCCCTCCCCGTCGAGGCCAAGGGCGTGGGCGCAGGCGCGGTGACGGTGAACGTCACCGGGCCCGGAGGCTTTGCGCTCGATCGTCAATACGCGCTGCAAGTGAAGCCATCGACGGAGATTCTTGCGCGCCGCACGGTGAAGCCGCTCGAGCCGCGACAGACGCTCACTCTGAACGGCGAGCTGTTCGCCGATCTCGTTCCTGGCACCGGCAAGCTCGCGCTTTCGGTGACCCCGTCGGCGGCGCTCGACGTGGCGAGCCTGCTGCAGGCGCTCGACCGCTATCCGCTCGGCTGCACCGAGCAGATCGTGAGCCGCGCGCTGCCGCTGCTCTATGCCAATGAGCTCTCGGTCAACCTGCATCTCGCCGTGGATACAGGCCTCGATAAGCGCATCGCCGATGCGATCGAGACCGTGCTCGCC
>DATDLA010000176.1:0-2887 GCA_036519535.1 Methyloceanibacter sp. | reverse complement strand
CTGAGATCTGCCTCGGCAGGTTCTGGTCATAGGCGGCGGGGGCGATGAGCACGGTGTCGCCAGCCTTCGCCACATGGATCACGTGCTGGACAGACTTGAAGGCGGTCTTGGGCGCGCGCCCGTCATTGGCGTCGTCCCCCGTCCTCGAATCGACATACCATTCCATGGCATGACAACATCCGAAGCTGCCGATCGAGGTCAAGGATTAACCGGCGATCGCAGCCTTGGTCCTTCGCAGGAGGCAATCGCTCATTCGTGACCGGCCGGGCGCGGCCTCGATTCTTGAATTCGCTCGCCAATTTCCCCATATCCGAGGCGGTTCAATGGCTCAGCGCCGCAGCGGGCTTGGCCATTGCGTTTTGGGGCGCCGACCGGGCCCAACCACGCTACGACATGTCGCAGCCGCTTGCGCTGGAAGGGCTTGGCAGAATGTCGCGCATGACGTTCCTTGAGGGGGGGATTTGGCTCGGTGCCGAGCCCAGCCGTGGGTTTCCCCGGCTCGTCAGAGCACCGGAGGCAGGCTACCCTCCCTACAATATCGAGCTTTTGACCGGGGAGGACGGCAGCCCGAGCGCGCTTCGCATTACGCTTGCCGTCGCGGGCTTCAGCGTCGATGAGCTTGCCGTCACCATTGAGGGCGGCCAACTGAGCGTACGCGGCAAGCAGGCGGATGAGCGGTCCCGCAACTACATCTACCGGGGCATCGCGGCGCGGCGGTTCAAGCGCAGCTTCGGGCTCGCCGACGGCGTCGAGGTGCGCAAGGCGGAACTGCACGATGGGCTGCTCGCCATCGAGCTCGATCGCCCGGCGAAGGACGTGACGGTCAAGACGGTGCGGATCGTCGATGGCGAGGTTGCCGGCAAGAGGCGCGAGGCATTGCCGCCAAAGCAGGCCAGAGTTTCAGATGCGGAGTAAGTCAAGAATGAACGAAGACGCAAAATTAGACGGTGAGGCTCCCATGAGCCGGAAGGCGTTCGCGCAGCTCGGCGACGGCGAGGTGGCTTATATCAAGCAGCTCAATCTCGACCTTGCCCAGAAGCTGTTCCCTGCCTTGCGCGGCAAGCTCGAAGGCATCGACCTTTACGCGGTGCTCGGCGCCGACGGCACGCCTCTCGCGCTCACCGACAGCCGCAACGCGGCCATCGCCAACGCCATCGAGAACGACCTCGTGCCGTTGAGCGTGCACTAAGCCCTTTGCCTATTTCGATTGAGTCGGAGACGCCTTCCTCAGGCGGCGTGGGAGGTGGCGCCCTCGGTCAGCACCGCGTAGATCGCGGCCGCGTCGCGCGAGGCTCTGAGCTTGTCCACGGCATGGCCCTCGCGCAGAAGCCGCGAGATGCGCGCGAGCGCCTTCAAATGATCGGCGCCGGCGCCTTCCGGCGCGAGCAGCAAAAACACGATATCCACCGGAGCGCCGTCGACGGCGTCGAAATCGATCGGCTCGGCAAGCCGCGCACAGATGCCGGTGATACGCTTCAGCCCGGCGAACTTGCCATGCGGGATGGCGATGCCTTGGCCGAGCCCGGTCGAGCCGAGCCGCTCGCGCTGCAACAGCGTGTCGAAGATGTAGCGCTCCTGCAAGCCTGTGAGCCGCGCCGCGCGCGCCGACAGCTCCTGGAGAAGCTGCTTCTTATTCTTGGCCTTGAGCGAAGCAATCACCGCCTCGGGGCCGATGAGATCAGCTAGGTGCATGTGTCAACCCGCCTGATGAATGAAGCGCAAAAGCGGAACGAGCCGCTAGCGCCGTGCGCGCGCTTTCTGTCTGACCGCAGGATCGATCCAGCCGATATGGCCATCGTCGCGGCGGTATACAACGTTGATTTCGCCGCTTGACGCATTGCGAAACAAAACGAATGGCTGATCGGAAAGATCCATCTGCATCACTGCGTCGCTGACCGCCATTTCGTGCACGACAGTCGCGGCTTCGGCAATGATGATCGGGTTGTCCTCATCGCTCTCCTCCTGTCCATCCTGCCGCGATTGCAGCACGTAGGACGCTGCGGGGGTCTCCTTGCGGGCGGAGTGCCCCCCATGCTTTTTGACCCTTCGCTTGTAACGCCGAACCCGCTTCTCCAGCCGCTCGCAAGCCAGATCAGCGCTCTGATAGGCATCGGCCGCCACGCCATGGGCTTCAAGACTCATGCCTTGCCACAAATGGATCGTGCAGTCGGTGCGAAACTCTCCGTGCTCTTTTTCTACACGCACATGTCCGGACGGTGTCCGTCCGATATATTTCTCGACGGTTTGCGAAACGCGCTCCTGGACATATCCGCGTAGCGCCTCACCAACGTCCAGATTCTTTCCGGTGACCTGTATCGTCATTGCCCGCGGAAGTGCCGACAACCCAATTTTCCCCCGGGACGCATGACGACGCCGCATGTGAGGCGGATGCCGATCCCGGCACTTTGCTCGTTTGGCTTGGCCTCCACCCCGAAGGTCGGAAGCTAGACCGCTGCCCATATGGTGTCAAATTCCGCGCAACTCAAGGCTCATGTTGCTGCGAAATTCGGCTTTGGCCGGCTGACGTCAGGCGCTCGTGCCGGTAGCGATTCGCTTCTGCCGGCGCCGCTGCACCGAGGAGGGAATGCGCAAGGCTTCGCGGTATTTGGCAACCGTGCGCCGGGCGATGTCCACGCCGTCAAGCTTCAAGCGTTCGACGATCTTGTCGTCGGACAACACGTCGCTCGCGGGCTCGGCCTCGATCATCTCCTTGATGCGGTGGCGCACGGCTTCCGAAGAATGGGCGTCACCTTCGCCCGCCGCGGCGATCGCCGAGGTGAAGAAATATTTCAGCTCGAACAGGCCGCGATTGGTGGCCATGTATTTGTTGGCGGTGACGCGGCTCACCGTCGATTCATGCATGGAGATGGCATCGGCCACGGTCCGG
>DATDLA010000175.1:0-8439 GCA_036519535.1 Methyloceanibacter sp. | reverse complement strand
GGTGGGCGCTGGGGCTATGCGTGCGCTATTGACTTCGCGGGGCGCCAGACTCGATAGTCGCAACAGCTCAGCTTGAATGCGATTGTTAACGGCGAGCGTGCTGAATTCGTAAACTCGTTTTGTCAGGGCACGAATCTTGGTCACGAGTTGCGGTAGGAGGGCGTGTGCTACACTCGGCTCGATCTTTAACAGCTCCCTAAATGCGCCAACCGACATCGAAGCGACGAGACAACTCGTCTGCGCCTCTACGCTCGCGGAGCGAGGACCGTCGCTGATAGCAGGGTATTCTCCAAAAACGTCTCCGGGACTCAACTCGCGAAAGCTAACTGCCTTGCCGGCGTGCGAGTAGATAGTAACGCGAGCCTCCCCCGAGATGATGAAGTACACGTCATCAGAAGAGTCGAGGTAGTCGACAATTGGCTCTCCAGCCGCGTAGCGCCGCCAGCTACAGCGTGCTGAACTCGCGCCAGCGAATCCGCCGAGAGGCCTGCGAAGATGGTAATGCCTGCGAGAGAGTTTTGAAACTGATCGACTGGGGCTCGTGCCATCGCCCTTAACTCAGCATTGCCTCCCTAAAAATGTCAAACAATAACCGAATCGCGATGCGGGGGCATGCAAGAATTCCTTCAGGCGCAAGACTTCTTCGGGCCGAGCTTGGAAGGAGATCAAACCATGTATGGCGAGTTTTCGAGTTAGTCGCTCGTAGTGGAGCCGTGTTCGGTATAATTGGTTTCGAGTTCATATCCCTGCGTCTGCCCGATCTCAGCCTATTTATGCGAACGAGCGGAGCTGACACCGCCATCGCGAGCGATTTTCGTTCTTTCGGTCCTGCTTGCCGTCCTCGCACTCCTGGTACGCTACGCCCATGTCGCCATCCCGATCGTGAGCGCCCACAGCTTCGAGACACTGCTCATCGGTTTTCTGCTCTTGCTCGCCGGAAATTTGTTTGGCGGCTTCTGACTTCGCGGCGAGGCTTGAGCGCTTTCCAAAGTGCTCAATCGCTGCTGGCTTGCGGCGTGCGGTACTTTTGGTCGATCCATTCCCCGCACCATGCCGCGTTCAGCGTCAGCGGCCATTCCGAGCTGGCGGTAATCTGGGCATCGTCGCCGTCGCGGACCATGACCACCTGCGGAGGGTAGCGTCTGCATTCTCCCATAGTGGCCACGTTTTCATTCTGTTCCCAGTACAGGCACTTTCCGCATTGAGCGTTGAGTGGTCCGGCTATGAGGGGTTCCATCACGGCTTCTCCCTTGGGGCTGGCGCAAAGAGTGAAGCGATAAAGGCTGCCCAGTCAGGCCTCGACGTCAAGAGGAGAGGCGCTCTCCGCCTCGTTTCATCGCATGAAGCGCGCATAGAGCAGCGCGAGCAGCCCGAGAAAAGCGTGTGCGCATGCCGGCCGCGCTCAAATAGCGGCTCCCGGCACTGCCCTCGCCGATCCGGGGGAGCACGATGAAGGCATTGGTGAGCCAGACGAGGAGCGAGTAGACGAGGCCCTTGACCAGCGCCGGTCCCGAGAGAATGGGCTCGAGTCCGAAAACGTGGAATACTGCCGTGAGCAGCCCGACGACGATGTGAAACCCCGTCTTGAAGGCATGCGTGTCGGCAGCGGGCTGATGCAAAGCGGTCCAAAAATCGGCGACGCTAAGGCTCTCCAGAGGCAAGGCGAAGTAGATCTTCAATAGCTTTAGGAGGCCGCCTCGGGCGGTGACGAGCGGTCCAATCTGGCAGCCTCGAGCATCGCGGTATTCACAACGATGGCGATGAGGCCGGCGAGGAGGGCAGCGGCGAGTTTGCGAGAGCTGTGGATATCGTCCTGCATTTCCGGAAATTTCCCTGAAAAATCCTGCAATCTCTTGCCCTTGATTTGGGCAATTCCGGTAGAATTTGCCGCTCGCGGTGCCAAAAGTCTGGCTTCTGTTGCCGTGCCGCTTGATTTTCCCAGAGTTCCTGAAGCTGCGGCCAAATAGCGCTTGCATGCTACTATTTTGCAGTGCAGCATTGCAATTGCGAAGGGCTGATTCAACGAAATCGGTCATGAGAGCACCAGAAGAACGGGCCTTGCATGACGCAAAATGCACAATCTTTGAGGTCCTTGGCCGGTTTGATGCCGGCCTTCCGGCAGCTTTCGGTGTCACCACAAGGGTCTACAACCGAATCGCTTGTTTTGCGTTGCAACATAACGCGGCAAGAAGAAATAACCAAATGCCGTGGCGAGGGAGTTACGCCCGTTGGGAGGAGGTGCTGATCAGGCGACTCCATTAGAGGACACGACAATGCCGACTAAGCTCACCCTAGCTGTGATGGCGGGCTTGCTCCTTCCCCTCCAGGCTGCGGCGCAATCTCCGATACCCCCCCACATGGTCCCGATGCCAGCGGCAATTGTCCTGATCGTCTGCAAAACCGTTGTCGCCGGACCTCCGGACCAGAACGCGGGATACACCAAGGCTGAGAATCGCGAGTGGGCGACCGAGCACGCCATGATGGTCTGCCGCCGCGAAGAGGTGCAGATGTACGATCGCGCCGTGGATGGCGGCGCCGACCCTCAGCCCTTTAACGAGCAACGCTGCCAGCGCTCGGCCATGATGCTCGGTCCCCAATGGGACGCATCGCACCAATCGTCTTCCTACCGCTTCTGGCGCGTGGCGTGCCCGGTTCCCATCGTGCGCAAGAATGAGGACGGGAGCGAAGACATCATCGCCTGGAAGCTTCCTGACTGCGGCCACCGCGATACGGTGGTGTGCGAAGTCGACACCGCGATCTAGCGAGTTCGAGCGTCGGAGAGGGCGCCACCACGCAGCCGTCGAGGTTGCGCGGCTTGGCGCCCTCGGCGCCTTCGGAAAGCCTCGGCGCAGCCTCTGCCAAAAGTCTGATTGATGTTGCCAGGGCCCCCACCCGGGGCGCAATATTTGGCTCCGAGGGTGAGTCCGGGCCTACGCTTGCTTGAATGAGGCGGCTCCTGGTCTAGGCTCCCTCGGCGGGAGGATGTCACCATGCCCGTCTGGCTCAAGATCGCCGCCGGCGCCTTGCTGGGCGGCTCGCTAATCGGGCTGGCCGGGTTGCAGGGCGCTTCGAAGAAGCTCGGTCCACTCGTCCAGGAGCACGGCACAACCTATTACAGTAATGACGGGCCGGTCTCGCCGCCGGTCATCTGCAAGCCGCTCAGCACGATCCTCGCCGCGATCAAGCAGGTGCACGCCAAATACGATTATCTCGCCGGCGGCGAACTCAAGACCTTCCAGGACCGCGCGCGCGACCTCAAGGGCCTGCCGCCGCTCAACGCCGATGAGCTTTACGTCATCACCGAGGATGACCAATTGCGCGACGGCGAGATGGTGCTGTTCATCGGGCTCAAGTCGAAATGCGTGAGCACGGTCTTCGGGTTTCCCGCCAAGCTGTATCATGAGATCCTGAGCGCGACCCGGAACGCATGAGGATTGAGCGCGCTTTGCACCCGCGGCCTAGGGTAGGATGGCCGGTGGACCACGCTCGCCCGATCGGTTTGCCCGCCTTGGACCATCCATCCTTGCCGCAAGGCCAGCTCGTTTACGCCATCGGCGACATCCACGGCAGGGCGGACCTGCTCGCGTCGCTCTTGGCCAAGATCGCGTCCGACGTGGCGAGAAGGGAAGAGGCAGAGCGGCGCACGCTTGTCTTTCTCGGCGACTATATCGACCGGGGGCCGGACAGCAGACAAGTGGTCGATCTGCTTCTCACAGGGCTGCCGCAGGGGTTCGATGCGCATTTCCTCAAGGGCAATCACGAGGCGATCATGCTCGATTTCCTCGTGGACCCATCTTATCTCGCGCAGTGGCTCGCCAACGGCGCCGATGCCACCTTTCGCTCCTATGGCGTGGATGTGGCGGAGCTGATCCGCAAAGGTGTCACGCCCGAGGCTTGGCGCCGGGCATTTCTCGCGTCGCTCCCCGAGGACCATCGCCAATTCTTCGACACCCTCGAGCTCGCCGTGTCGTTCGGCGACTATCTGTTCGTCCATGCCGGCGTGAGGCCGGGCGTGCCGCTCGAAGCGCAGGACCCGATGGACCTCGTCTGGATCCGCGGTCCGTTCCTCAAGTCTGACGAGGACTTCGGGAAGATCGTGGTGCATGGCCATACGCCAACCGCGGCGCCGGAGATCCGCGCCAACCGGATCGGCATCGACACCGGCGCGGTCTTCACCGACCGACTGACGGCGCTGCGGCTCGAAAACGGTTTAAGGGAATTGTTGCAAGTGGACGCTTGAGGGGCGGTTCAGCTGTCTGGCGACTCAGCCGACAGGTTCTTTAGGCGCTCGCTCAAGCTTCCGGTCCGGCGCCCTTTCGCGCCGCGGCGTCTCGCCTTGCGGGCGGACAGAAGCTTGGCGAGCGATCCTGTCGCCTCGGGCTCGGCTTCGGCCTCCTCGCGGTGCGCATCCTCCACGGAAAGAGCGGCCAAGGGCTCGCGCGGCCGTCCCGCGGCCAGCGGCTCGGAAGGCGGAGCCTCTTCGCGCCCGTCTTCACCATTTCTGCTGACGAAGGCTGGATCGGGCCCGAAGTGAGGCTCGCGCGCGCCGTGCTCGAGGGCAGGGGGCGGGGTCAAGGGTGGCACGAAGTCAGGCAGCCTCGTGCCTTGTGCGCTGGCCACGGCGAGGACCTGGCTCGCGAGCTTGCCGAGCTCATCGCGCAGGAGACCGTTTTCGTTGCCGCCGATTCGGCCGTCGGCGAGCTCCTGCTTGATCTTGGACAGCTCGGCGCTCAGCCGCCGATTTTCCTTGGCGAGGGTCGCGTCAGACTTCGCCGAGCGGCGGGACGAGGACGCCTCGCCTTCCAACGCTCCGCGCAACTGGTCGATGTCGCCACGCTGGGAGTTGAGCGTCGAGCGCGCAAGCTTCAGAGCTTCAGCCTGCGCGCCTGCGGTGTTGCGAAGCTCGGCATTGGCCGCCTCAAGCTCAGCCATCGCTCCCTTCGCGGCTTTGAGCCTGCCTTCGAGCTCGGGCAACCGGCGCCGGATGGTCTGCTCGAGCACCCGGTTGGCGTTTTCCTTCTCGTTCAGGCGCCCTTTAATGCCCTCAAGCTCGGTGTTGATCTCCGAAATCTCGACGCGGCGCTTATTGGCTTCGACCAATTCACGTGCCGCCTTGTCCTTCGCCTTTTCCAGCGCCACCTCGACGCGGCGAAGCTCGATGGCGAACTCGGCGCGCAGCTGATCCTTGTCAGCTTGGATATCGGCGGCCGACATGGGCATCGTCATCTCTACCCGCCGCCGCGTGAGACGCACGGCCCGCTTCCAGAATGCCGGGGCGACCATCAGCGCAAGCAGGCTCGCGAGCAGAAAACCGAGCGCCACATACATGCCAATGTCGATCATCGGAACCTGCGCTCCTAAGGGTCGCGCCGAAAGGCGCGGGAAGTAGCGAGGCGGGCCAGAGGCCCCCGGCGCTCAAAAGGGCAGGGCGTTTGCCGCGCGGCCCCTGGTTAAGACTTCCTTAGCGCCAATTTAGAACGGATTCCAGGTCGGCTCGCGGGTATATTTCAGGTACCCGATATTGGCGCCAAGCCGTAATCCAAGCCCTGACCGGATCGGGGCAAGAATAACGTGGCTGTCAGCCAGGAATGTGACCCCGACGCCGCCGACCAGATAGGCCGAGCCGTCAACGCCGGCAAAAGCGCTGTAAATTTCCCCAGGGCTGCGGAGATTGTAGACGAGAACCATGGTCTTGGAGCCCTCGGCGCCAAGATCGTAGCCGACCGAAGGGCCCTGCCAATACAGGGGGAACTCGCCGGCATCCTTGGTATAGAGCCTCCCTTCACCATAGCGAACCCCGGCGATGATGGCGCCGCCCGCCTCCTCGCCGAGAATATAGCCGTTCGGCCTGCCGGCGCGCTGGAAGGTGTATTCAATCGCCCGGGCAAGCCCCATGGACACCGAGCCGAAAAAGCGGTGGCCAGCGCCCTTGATTTCCTCAGCGGAAAAGGTGCCACGGCTATTGGTTGGCGGCGGCACAGAGGCTTGATCGCCGGGCGGGGGAACCGAAGCCCCTGGCGCCGGCTCATAGGGCACGCCTGGGCCGCCAGGATCCGAAGCTGGCGGCGGCAACTGCTCCCCGCGCGGCTGCGGCGTGATGACCATGGGCTCGTCGTCGGCTTGGGCAAGCTTGATCGTGCCTTGGGCCGTGGTTTCCCCGGCCCAGGCGGAGGCGGAAAGGAGCAGAATCGCTGCGAACGCGGCGCAAGGCGTCGTGAGCTGCATGGCAAATCCCCGTTGGCTTTCGAAGCCAGGCCAGGACCCAACGCGGGAGTCCGGCTCTCATTCGGCTATGATTTGCTTAAACTGTTACTAAACAGTGGCCACGCGGCCTTCAGGCCGCCGCGGCGCTTTGACCCCAGGCGATGAAGCTTGGGTTGAGCAGCCCGCTGCTCGTCTTGCCGTAGCGGAGCGGCTTTCCCTCGGCATCGACCACGGTGCCACCGGCCGCGGCCAAAACCGCATGGCCCGCCGCGGTGTCCCACTCCATGGTCGGCCCGAAGCGTGGGTAGACGTCTGCCTTGCCTTGAGCGACCTCAAGAAATTTGAGCGCAGATCCGGCGTCAGACCTGCGTGTGATCTTCAGCTTGGCGAGGAATGCCTCGGTGGCAGGATCGAGGTGAGAGCGGCTCACCACGGCGACAAGTCCGTCCGGCGAGGGCGCGCGCGCATGCAGAGTCCGACAATCGAGCTTGGCGAGGTCGGCGCCGTTCTCGTCCGGATCGAGTTTCGCCTCGACGGCCTTCCCAGCGTCGATGGTCAGGGCAAGAAGCGAGCGCGCCGGAGCGTAGACCAGGCCGAAGCGCGGCAGCCCGTCCTCGACCAGGGCGATGTTGACGGTGAAGTCGGACCGCTTCTGGATGAACTCCTTGGTGCCGTCGAGCGGGTCGACCAGGAAGAAGCGGGCGCCAAGCGGCGCCGTGCGATCGGTGGCAATTTCTTCCGATACCACCGGAACATCCGGGGCGAGCCGATGCAGGGTTTCAAGCACGATCGACTCCGACGCTTTGTCGGCTTGGGTGACGGGGCTGTGGTCCGCCTTCAGCTCGACCTTGGTGCCCTCCCGATAGAGCCGCATGATGGCGGCGCCGGCTCGGGCGGCGGCGGCGGTCAGAAGCGTTGCCGCCAGTGCCACGTCGAAATCGGCGGTCTGTCGTTCTTGAGTTGTCTGTCGTTCTGGAGTTGTGTGTCTTGGGGCTGACAAGGCAAGATGCTCTCTTGAAGCATTGATTCGTTTCGTGCGCGCATCGATGCGGAACTAGCAGCGGACCGCGCCGCCTCGATCTAGCAGATTTTGGGATGGGGACCCCGCGTCATTTTTCGGCGAGGGGCTGGTTTTGTTTCGGGGGAAGACGATGAGCGAAGAGGCCACCATCGGCGATCTTGAGCTTGCGGCGCTGATCTCAAGCCGCATCTGCCACGATGTGATCAGTCCGGTTGGTGCCATTGCCAACGGCCTCGAGATGCTGGGCGAAGAGCAGGACGAGTCCATGCGCGAGCAGACCATGGATCTGATCCGTAAGAGCGCGCGCCAGGCTTCCGCCAAGCTCCAATTCGCGCGGCTTGCCTTCGGCGCGGCGGGATCGGCCGGCGCCGAGATCGACTTGCGCGACGCGGAAAGGGTCGCGAGAGACTTCGTGCAAGGGGGCAAGCATACTCTCTCCTGGCAAGGGGCGCCCGTGACGCTGCCCAAGAACAAGGTCAAGCTCTTGCTGAACCTGTTGGCGCTTGGCGTCGTGGCACTGCCCCGAGGCGGCATGGTCAACGTCCAGATCAAGGGGGAGGGGCCTCAAGTGGCCTTCAGGGTGCTCGCGCAAGGGGAGCCCGCGCGCCTGTCGGAGCAGGTCACCGCCCTGCTTGCCGGCGCGAACGGCATGGTGCTCGACGCCCATTCGATCCAGCCCTATTACGCAGGCCGCGTCGCCGCGGCGGCCGGCATGACGGTGACGGTCGAGACCCGCGACAAAGAAGTCGAGCTGAAGGCGGCCTAGCGCAGCCGGTGCAAAGTGCAAGGATTGTGAGGCGGCGAGGCCTTAGGCCGCCTCGGACTCGTCTTCAGGGTTGCGCAGGACGTAGCCGCGGCCCCACACCGTCTCGATATAGTGCTTGCCGCCGGTCGCCGCCGCGAGCTTCTTGCGCAGCTTGCAGATGAAGACGTCGATGATCTTGAGCTCAGGCTCGTCCATGCCGCCATAGAGATGGTTCAGGAACATCTCCTTGGTAAGCGTCGTGCCTTTGCGCAAGGAGAGCAGCTCCAGCATCTGGTATTCCTTGCCGGTCAGATGCACGCGTTGGCCGTTCACGTCCACGGTCTTGGTGTCGAGATTGACCTTGAGGCCGCCGGTCTGGATCACCGACTGGGCGTGGCCCTTCGAGCGGCGGACGATGGCATGGATGCGGGCGACCAGCTCATCCTTATGGAAGGGCTTGGTCATATAG
>DATDLA010000174.1:0-6555 GCA_036519535.1 Methyloceanibacter sp. | reverse complement strand
CGCGCTCAAGCGCACCGTGGAGGAGGCCTACGGGCTGGTGAAGCTCCGCGGCGAGATCTCCAACTTCAACGGTCAGCACAGCTCAGGCCACTGCTACTTCAAGCTCAAGGACGAGAACGCCGTGATCGACGCCTTGATCTGGCGAAGCACCTTTCAGCGGCTCAAGTTCAAGCCCGAGCAGGGGCTTGAGGTCGTCGTCAAGGGCCGGGTCACCACCTATCCCAACAAATCGACCTATCAGATCGTCATCGACGATCTTGAGCCTGCCGGCATCGGCGCGCTCATGGCGCTGCTCGAGCAGCGCAAACGCCAGCTCGCCGCCGAAGGTCTGTTCGACGCCCATCGCAAGCTGCCGCTCCCGTATCTCCCGCGCATCGTCGGCGTGGTCACCTCGCCGACAGGAGCGGTGATCCGCGACATCCTGCATCGCCTTTCCGACCGCTTTCCCTGCCATGTGCTGGTGTGGCCTGTGCGGGTGCAGGGCGAGACCTGCGCCACCGAAGTTGCCGCCGCCATCCACGGCTTCAACGGGCTGATCGTCGGCGCCTCGGTGCCGCGGCCAGACCTGATCATCGTGGCGCGCGGCGGCGGCGGCCTCGAGGATCTGTGGGGCTTCAACGAGGAGATCGTCGCCCGCGCCGTGGCGGCGAGCACCATTCCGCTGATCTCGGCGGTCGGACACGAGACCGACTGGACCATCATCGACCTCGTCGCCGATTTCCGCGCCCCGACGCCGACCGCGGCGGCCGAGCGCGCCGTGCCGGTGCGCGCCGATCTGCATATCCAGGTGACGAGCTTTGGCTTGCGCGCGATGAGCTGCCTCAGGCGGCTGGTCGAGGGGCAGCGCAATTTGCTGCTGGCGCTCGCCCGCGGCCTACCGCGGCGGAGCGAAATCCTGGCGCTGCCGCGTCAGCGCTTCGACGGGGTGAGTGCCAGGCTCGGTCGCGCGCTCCACGCCAATGCGCACGCCCATCGCGTCGCCTTGGCGCGCTCGGCCACCCGGCTCAGGCCGCATCTCCTGCGCAATGCAGCGCGGGGAGGGTGCGACCGGCTCGCCGGGCTTAGCCGGTCGGGGAGGCGCGCGTTCGGCACTTCAGTGGCGCGGTCGCGCCAGCGCCTCGATGCGCTTACCCAGCTCCTCAACTCGCTCGGCTATCACAATGTGCTTGCCCGCGGCTTCACGCTCACCCGCGACGCCGAGGGCCGCATGCTGCGCCGCGCCGCCGACGTTCATCGCGGCGAACGTCTGGACATCGAGTTCGCCGATGGCCATGTCCCTGCGCAGGCCGATGGCGGCGACCGCAAGGCAACAGCAAGTCCGAAGCGTGCGCGCACGCGCGACGAAAAGCAGGGCACATTGCTGTAAGCGGGCTGGCCACCGCCGCGCCCCGACGCTATGGTGATCGAACGCAATTCGACATGAGGCGAGACGCCGCCGTGATGAACCGCTTCGAACGCAACATTGGCTTCAAGGGCGAAGCCAAGCTCAAATATCTCGATGGCGAGGTACAGGTGTTGACGCCGGGCGACTTCGTGCGCTGCGCGGTCACCGGACGCACCATCCCGCTCGATGAGCTGCGCTATTGGAGCGTCGAGCTGCAGGAGGCCTATGTCGACGCCGCCGCCTCGCTGAAGCGCTACCGCGACACCCACCCAGCGCCTGCTGCTTAGCCCAGCCTCTTCTTCTCGATCGCTTCGACGAGGAGCCGCTTCATCCTGTTGCCCTCGCCGAACTCGATGGCGATGAGCAGCGGGCGCGAGCGGAACCTGAGCTCGCTCAACGCCGTGCCGTCGTCCTCAGGCAGCCGCACCCAGTCCTTCTCGGTGGTGACCAGCATGGCGTTCCACTCCCGCGCCCACTTAAGCAGCCGCTCGGCCTGACGCTCGGTGAAGGGGTGATGGTCCGCAAAGGAGCGCGTGCCCGTGAGCCGCGCGCCGTTCTGCGACAGCGTGGCGTAGAATTTCTTCGGGTTGGCGATGCCGGCAAAGCCGATGACCGGCAGCACGCCGAGCCAACGCGCATCGCCGCGCGGCGCCATGCGCGCCTTCAGCACCGGCTTGTTGGCCGCTTCGAAGCTCTTGGCGAGCGGCGCAGCCCTGCCGCCATCGCCGATCAGCAACAGCGCATCGGCACGCGGCAGTTGCTTGTCGAGCGGCGCCCGCAAAGGTCCGGCAGGCATGACCAGCCCATTGCCGAGCCCGACATTAGAGTCGACCACGATCAGGCTGAAATCCTTGACGAGCTGCGGGTTCTGAAACCCGTCATCCATGATGATGACCGTGGCATCGGTGCCCTCGATCAGTCTCGCGCCCGCCGCCCGGTCCGCCGACACCACGGTCGGCGCATGCGCGAGCAGCAGCAGCGTCTCATCGCCCATCTCTGCCGCGCTCTGCCCCTGGGTCACCGGCACCGGACCTTGCGCCTTGCCGCCATAGCCGCGGGTGAGGAAGCAGGGCCGCTCGCCGGCTTCCTTCAGCACTTCGGCCACGGCAATCGCCGTCGGCGTCTTGCCGCCGCCGCCAACAGTGAAATTGCCGATGCAGATCACCGGAAGGCGCGAGCGGTATGGCTTGACCTCGGCTGCCTTGCGCTCGGCCATGCGCCCATAGATCGTGCCGAGCGGCGAAAGCGCGGAAGCGAGCACACCCGCCCTTCGATACCACCAGAATGGCGCCCTAAGAGGCATGTTGCAGGGTCGCCTTCGGCGGCAGGAATTGCGCAAGCTCGGCGATGGTGCGCGGCAGCGCGCCGCCGAGGCGAGCGATGGCGCCCTCGGCGCGCGCCATCATGCGCGCGCGCGCCTGCGCACCCTCAAGGAGCAGCAGCACGGCCGTGGCGAGATCGTTCGCCTCGCTCACCTGTACGCAGCCGCCGGAACCCAGCAGCTCTTCATAGGCGTCGGCGAAGTTCCGCCAATGCGGACCGGTCACGACGGCGGCGCCGAGCTTGATCGCCTCCACCGGGTTCTGTCCGCCATGCGGCACGAGCGAGCCGCCGACAAAGGCGACCGGCACGAGATTGTAGAACAGCCCAAGCTCACCGATGGTGTCGGCGATGTAGATGTCGGTCTTTGCGTCAGGCAGCTTGCCTTCCGAGCGGAGCGCCACGTTGAGATTGGCGCCTCCCAAGAGCCGCGCGATGAGCGGGCCGCGGTCGGGATGCCGCGGCACGATGATGGTGAGGAGATCGGGCCGCGCGCCCTTCATGGCGAGATGGGCGACGGCGGCGATGTCGTCCTCGCCCGGATGGGTGCTTGCGGCGAGCCACACCGTGCGCCCAGCAAGCGCGGTGGAGAGTGTCTTGTGGGCAGCCAAATCGACCGGCGGCGGCGGCGCGTCGGCTTTGAGATTGCCCACAGGGACGGCGCGCGGCGCGCCGAGCGCGGTGAAGCGCTGGGCAAAGCGCTCATTCTGGGCGAGCACCAGGCCGAACGCCGAAAACAGCGGACGGCTCAAGCCTGGACGGTTGCGCCAGCGGCGGAAGGAGCGGAACGACATGCGGCCGTTGACGAGCACGAGCGGGATGTCAAGCGCGTTCGTCTCCAGCACGAGGTTCGGCCAGATTTCCGATTCGACGAACACGGCAAGGTCTGGCTGCCAATGCTTCAGGAACCTCCGCACATAGTCCTGATTGTCGAGCGGCACGTATTGGTGCACTGCGCCCTTCGGCAGCCGCGCCCGCGCGAGCTTCGCCGAGGTGACCGTGCCGGTGGTGAGCAGCAGGTTGATCTCCGGGTGCTCGGCGGCAATCGCATCGATCACCGGCAACACCGCATTGGCCTCGCCGACGCTCGCGGCGTGGAACCACACAAGGCAGCCGGGCGGGCGCGCCACGCTCGCTTCGCCATAACGCTCCGGGCGGCGCGCGGGCTCCTCCTTGCCGATGCGCGTACGCCAGGCAAGCATCAGCGGGGCAAGCGGCGCGGCGTAACGCGTCAGCGCGCGATAGGCGCGAATCGCGAAGGCCGGCTTGACATCTTTCACTTGAACGGCGGGTAACAACGGATCGGTGGCCCCGGCAAGTTCGTAGGCGCGCGCGGTCGCTTGATTGAGGCCGCGTTCGAGGGCGATGCGGGCGACCTCGAAAGCGATCGAATCGGCGTCCTTAGGCACCCTTACCGGATCGCCGACCACGATGCCAAGCTTGGAGAAGGGGAGGTTGACGGTGAAGGCACTCCAATTGTTGAGCGTGAGGTAGCGGCTCGTGGCCATGGCGCAAGGCACGATTGGGCGTCCTGAGAGCTTGGCCAGCATGACGATGCCGTTTCCAGCCCTGCGCGCCGGGCCCGGCGCGACGTCGGCGGTCATCGCCACGGTCGTGCCTTGCTGAAGGGCCCTGAGCGCTTCCCGGAGCGCGGCCGCGCCCCCACGATTCCGGCGCCGGTAGCCTGCGCCAGCGCCCCTGATCAATCGCATGCCGAAGCGGCTCAGAACCCCCGCCATCAGCTCGGCGTCGCCGTGCCGCGCCACCATGGCGGCGACATCGGCCGGCCGGTCCGGCTTGATCTTGGGCAGCATGCCGAACTGGCCATGCCACATGGCGACGATTTGCGGATGCTCGGAGAAGAGCTTGGCGTCGGTGTCGGGAGGATCGCGCCGGACTTCGCTCGTATCGTAAACGAGGCGGATATAGGCCGCCGCCACCGCGCTGCCGAAAGAGATCACGGACTCTGAGGAGAACGACCGCTTTGCCATGCGGATGCGCGCTTGCCTAGCTTCCGACCACGGCGACGGCGTCTTCGTCGTCGGCGTCGCCCACGCTTGCGCCATCGAGACCGACGTCTTCGGCGCTACCGTCACCGGCCTTGCCGTTTTCGCTTTCCGGCGCGTGGCCGCCGGCGATGCCGAACTGGGTTCCGTGCAGGCGCGTATACAGGCCGCCCTTGGCGACCAACTCTTCGTGACGCCCGACCTCGACGATCCGCCCCTGATCGAGCACGCATATGAGATCGGCCTTCTTCACCGTGGACAGGCGATGGGCGATCATCAGCACGGTGCGCCCGCGCATCAATCCTTCGAGCGCAGTCTGCACCTTGGCCTCGGCCTCGCTGTCGAGCGAACTCGTCGGCTCATCGAGCAGCAAGATCGGCGCATCCTTGTAGACCGCCCGGGCAATGGCGATGCGCTGGCGCTCGCCGCCGGAAAGCGACGAGCCCGCTTCGCCCACGCGCGTGTCATAGCCCTTGGGCAGCCCCATGATGAAATCATGCGCCGCGGCGGCCTTTGCGGCGGCAATGACTTGGGCCTCGTCCTCGGGCTTGGTCCCATAGGCGATATTGGCGCGGATGGTGTCGTCGAACAGCACCGGGTCTTGGGTGACGAGGCCGATGGCGTCGCGGAGCGAGGCGACGGTCACCTGCGCGATGTCCTGCCCGTCGATGACCACCTTGCCCTTCTCAGGATCGAAAAAGCGCAAAGTGAGGTTGACGAGCGTGCTCTTGCCGGAGCCGGAGGGCCCGACCAGCGCCACGGTGCGGCCAGAGGGAACGGTCAGGCTTACGCCTTTCAACACCGGGTTGTTCGGCTCATAGGCGAAGGAGACCTTGTCGAATTCGATCTGGCCGCGCTTCAAGACGAGCGGCTTGGCGTCGGCGGCTTCGACCAGCTTGGTCTCGCGGTCGACGATACTGAACACGCGGCTCGCCGCCGCCACCCCTTCCTGCAAACTGGTCTGCAAGGTCGCCGCGCTTTTCAGCGGGCCGTAGATCAGGAGTGCCGAGGTCATGAAGCCCATGAACTGGCCAAGCGTGAGGTCTCCTCGCACGCCCTTGGTGCCGGCGAAATAGATGGCGAGGGCAAAGCCAAGTCCGGTCAAGAGCTCGACCGACGGACTCGACAGCGCGCGGGCGCGGGTGCCGCGCATGGTGAATTCGAGCGCGCGGTTGATGGTGTACGCGGCGCGGGCTTCTTCCTTGGGCTCCTGGCGATAGGCGCGTACCACGCGCATGCCGCGCAAGGTTTGCGTGATCAGCGCCGACAGATCGCCCGTCTCCTGGAGCGACTTCGTGGTCGACTTCCGCATCTTGCGGCGCTGACGCCCGAGCAGGAACCAGGCAAACGGCATGAACAACAGGATCATGAACGCAAAACGCGCATCCATGTAGAACATGGTGGCGACGAGGATGATCACCTTGAGATAGTTCTCGCCGAGCGTAACGATGGAGCGGCTCGCCGTCTGCCTGATGAGATTGGCGTCGTTGAGGAAGCCCGAAAGCAGACGTCCGGAATGGACGGTCTGGATGAAGGAAAGGTCGGCGCTGGCAAGCTTGGCGAACATCTCAATGCGAAGATCGGCGATGAAGCGGTGGCCGAGATAGGCGACGGTGACGTCGGCCACGTATTCGGAGATCGCCTTGACGATGGTCACGACCACGATCGCGGCGGTGACCCAGTAGATCATCTGCTGATTCTTCGCCACGAACACGTCGTCGGCGGTCTTCTGGATGATGAAGGGGATGGCGCCGGTGGTCGCCGCGGTGAGCAGCATGGCGAGGGAGGCGAGCAGCAAGAGGCCGATGCGCGGGCGCAAATGCTCCCGCCAGATGCGCATGACGA